>NZ_LZPK01000374.1:0-60011 GCF_001729375.1 Methanosarcina sp. A14
TTCTAATTTGAGAGCCTCCTATTCCTTCGAAATCAGGAATTATCAAGGTTGGAAAAAATACGCTCGAACCCACGTACAATGACCAAAGCTATCACATACCATTAAGTGATTGTTAAGGTATATTCTGAAAAATCAAATTACGGGCGGCTACACCACCATAAACAGGCTGTCTGACAATTACAGATAGTAATAAAAAAGTGCTAAAAAGGAAGCAAATAAAGCATTTAAATCAAAAAAGGAATTTAAGAAGGAATTCTTTTATTACCGAAAGTAATTGTCGGACAGCCTTTAAAGAATGGAGTATTCATGATCCTCTGCGCTCCCGTTGTAATAAACATCAAATAGGTAACTGTAGGTGACCAATTTTTGGATGAGCACGTTAACCATGGAAACTGAGTAAATAAAATTATATTTCATCGTTACTTTTTTATATAGTAATGTACATAATATTAATTGGTTCATGAGGGAGCAATCTGTAAATTGGAGTAAATTCAGGACAGCTTGAAATTTGATCCCGTAATAGACTTCATTGCGCGTATCTGTAAAATGAAGCAAATTCAGGACAGCTTCAAAACTGATCCCGTAATAGACTTCATTAACGCGTATCCGTAAAATGAAGAAAATTCAGGACAACTTCAAAACTGATCCCGTAATAGACTTCATTTGTGCAGGTCAAACCTTGTGAACCACCTTACAACCAACTTTTTTACCCAACATTCAAGCCCAAGATACTTTTCTCATCTTTTACTGTTTCTCCCTCTGCCATTTCCACTTTATTCTTTTCTTCCGTCTTTGCCGGGCTGTAATCGCTAAAACCTTTAGAGCATATAGTCGGATCTAAAACTGCTGTCTCCAAGGGCAAATATCGAGCCATTTAAAGACGGTTCAAGACATGAAAAAATATTGGTATTGACCAGGATTATTTGGACTGTTTGACTTTATAAAGTCGATTGAGTGGCTTTGCAAACGGCAGCCAGGCCTTTCCAATCTTCCATGTCAAGCTCCGGTTTTTCAGCCCGATATTTTGCATACAATGCTATTCCCCACGGAGTCTTCAAGGATATAGACTTTGACACCCTTCTCGCAAAGCATCTGTTCATTACCCAAGGCACTTCATTACCCAAGGCACTTGTAACATCACCGACGACCACACGGTCGAATTGGCGCATATATATTAACGTGGCACAAACGTCACAGGGACTAAGCATTGTGAAAATCGTGGTATTACTGAAGTCCTGTCGTCCTGCATCGCGTATTGCTGACGTTTCACCGTGGTTGTAAGGGTCACCATCCTGCACAAGCGTATCGTGTCCTTTCCCAACAATCCGACGCGTATTGTTATCGATGATAACGCCACCGATGAGGCATCCACCTTCGTCATAGCTTTTTTGCGTAAGTAAAACTGCTATACGCATAATATTTTGGTCTCTCAGTTTAACAAAAAATTTATCTTCAACTATCGCAGGAAGACTTTTTGTGGGCAAATGAGCGATGACATTAAGCACTTCTTCCGTAACAGGCGTGTCCTGTGTAATGAAGTGTTTCATAAACTCTTTCAAATCACTTAGTATAACAGAATTTCAGATATATTGGAAGCAATTTAACATCTTCTTTAGACAAAACCTTTGTTTTCAGCGCCAGGTCAAGATTCAGAAATCAAGATTCATAAAATATGTTTAGTTAGGCTCGTATATAACTAACAGTATATTATTTTGAAGCTTTAAAGCTAACATTGCTCATTCCCAAGTTGTAGGAATGATTTGAATTTTGAGATAAACTCAAAGGTGCTTTAAAATCAGCCTTTATACAACAAGATATAGTATAAAAAAGAGTATTAATCAGAACTATTAAAGTTTTTAAGTGGACCGGTCGGGAATTGAACCCGAGGCCTCTACCATGCCAAGGTAGCGATCTTCCCCTGATCTACCGGCCCATTTCAGGCTTTGCTTCATCAGCATCCCTCATACACTCAATATCTTATATAAAGCTGTCGCTATATAGGCTCGACGTCTTGCAAATAAATTATTGAAGCTTAGAAATTAAAGAGCTTCAAGCAAAAGTTATAAGTAGTAAATTGAGTATTAGAAGTGTTGTCGGATTGGGAAGCTTTCCTGAAAAGCCTTTCTACTTCGGTGATTTTAAAAAACCTGATATTTGGGCCCGTAGCTTAGCCTGGTGGAGCGCACGGCTGATAACCGTGAGGTCCTGCGTTCGAATCGCAGCGGGCCCACCACAATATGATAATCCTTTCTCAGGAGAATTTTCAGGTATTATAATTTTATTTACTTTCGATCGGGCCCGTAGCTTAGCTTGGTGGAGCGCACGGCTGATAACCGTGAGGTCCTGCGTTCGAATCGCAGCGGGCCCACCAAATATTTTTTTGGACATTATTCTATTTTGAACTTTTGTTGAGACTTTTGGAGCTTTTCATTATATTTTTGGAGTTTTTCATCATATTTTTGGAGCTTTTCATCATATTTTTGGAGCTTTCCCGCTTTAGAAGAATAAACTCGAAAGAAACAATTTCAGAAAAACCAATAAACTTAGAAAGACGATAAACTTAACAAAACTAAACTTAGAAAACTGATAAACTTAGAATAAGAGTGAACTCCGAAAAAACATAAACTGAGAAAAAACAATCTCCTAAAAAGTAAATTAAAGATATTACATAAAACAGGAGATTTTATAAATGCCCTTTAAATGAATATCTTTATTGAGTGTTCATGTAATGAAAAAATTAATCGTCAGGGAAAATTTAGATTGGGGCAAATCCCCATGAATAGTTTCAGGCAATGTGCTTCAGGCGTTCAATATTTTTGAACACGATTTTGCTTTCGGCTACAATATCTTCTTCGATCTTGCTAACAATATAGTCCATTGGGACTGTAAGCCTGTATAACTTTACCGGTCTGCCTTTACCCTTTGATTTCTTTTCTTCCCGGATGTCAATCCAGTTATTTTCGCGGAGATACCGCATTGCAACACTGACTTCAGGTTGTCTCAAGCCTGATACCATTTCAATGTTCTGGGACGAGATCTCATTTCCTTTTGCAAGGCATGCAAGCGTAAAAGCAATTGGTCTACTAACGTTAATTCTTCTAAATAGTTCTATCATTTCATGTTCGTCTGGTCCCATAGCTACCGGGATCTCTTTTTTTGTGTTAGATATATCCATAACTGGACCACTTTTATCTACCATTTAATCACCCAAAGAACTATTATATAGTAGATTAATATAAATATTTGCTTATGTTTTTTTTAATATATATTAATTGATAATAATTAATAGAGTGTTTGAAACGTTCACTCATATAAAAAGTGACCAGATGATAGTGTTTTTCGTTTTCGACACCGATTACTAATTCTTGTCTTTTTATTCATAGAACTTTAAAGTTATCTAAAAACTTTAAAAGTATCTAAAAATTTAGGAGTCTGGTTCTCTTCCATCTCAATCAGGATTCTCTTATAAAATATGGTATTTTTTAATTCTGACTTTCTTTTATGACCAAACGTTGGTATCCTCTAAAATTCAATGGAGAATATTCCAACTTGAGAAATACACAACAATTTTACCATATAGTTGTAAAGTTGAATGCATCACTTAAAGTTGTTTTACTTGAAGTTGTTTTTTGTGCATTGTTAAATTTTTAAATTTTTAGAAATACATGAAATTTACTTTTCCCCATACAATTTGAAGAGAATACAAACTTTGTTACAAACTTAGTATTAATTTTGACTTTTTAAAAACCCAGGTTTTGCTTCAAACTCAACTTTTGTTGAACTCAAGTTTTTTAAATTTATAAAAGTGTAAAAAGAATTTGTAGGACATTTTTATACTAAAAATTGCTAAAGCTTACTAGATGCCCTCTTTACCTCTATTGAGATGTTTCTTCCTCGTATCCATTATATACTATATTTTCTAAAATTTATACAGTTGAACTGAGAAAATCAATAATCTGGACCTATAACTTTATAAATTACAAGTTTAACTGGAGAGTCTATTTGCTTAATTTTGTACTTCAAGCGCGAAATCCTGATTTAATATCCGAAAAATTGCTGTTCCTTTGTCGTTTTTGAAGTTTAGATTCAAGTGGAAAACCAGATATCAAAAGAACCGAAAAGAGACTGACTGAGAAAAGGCATTGCAAAAATGGAAAAAGAAGATCATAAGAAGAAAAAATGGTATTACAAGTATTGAGAAAAGATAAACTAATTACGAAAAAGAGCTAAACTTTCCTCAACTATCCTACCTTTATAATGCACTTAACAGATAAGAAATAGAATCCGGGTTATAACAGATAAGAAGTAGAATCCGGGTTATAAAACCCAGACGTTAGAATTAAGAATTAAGTTTTCTGAGAATTTATGAAAAAAGTTTGTGATATTTCTGCTCTAAAATTGATTTCAGGAAAGGCTCTTGAGGCGTTCTATATTCTGAAGCACGGCCTTACTTTCAGCCATTACGTCTTCTTCTATTGAATTGATAATCGTTTCCATCCGAACCGTCAGTTTATACAATTTAACCGGTCTGCCTTTGCCCTGATTCTTCTTTTCTTCCCGCATATCTACCCAGTCATTTTCACGGAGATAGCGCATTGCGATACTAACTTCTGGCTGTCTCAAGCCTGATACCATTTCGATGCGTTGGGAAGAAATTTCCTCTCCTTTAGAAAGGCATGCAAGGGTGAGAGCAACTGGTCTATTAATATTAAGCCTTCTTAAAAGCTCCACCATCTCGTATTCAATCTCTCCCATCTTAAATTCGTTGTCCTTTGATGTAAACCCATTATCTGCCACAACTATCATCTACCAATTATACCGAAAGAGCAGAATGTGACTGCTTCCGATATTATTTTCCCATCCAGTATTTCAGATCAATAGAAACATATTATTTTAGATTTGTTATATTTTCAGCATATTTTATTGCTTTTATTAAATATATTTCTATTTATATGAGTTTCTGATCTGTGGGAGTATCTCACAAAATCTGTTTTTCTCTGTTGATTTAAATAATAATACTTTCTCCATATATATAATTATGCGCCTATAAAAACTTTTAGACAATTTTACATATTATTTTTTTGGAGGCAGAAGGCTCAGAATTTATAGACTGAAGAACAATCTATACTCCCAGAGTTCTGCAAGCCTCCCTTTACAGCCTCCCTGTATATATAGAATAAACGCATTTTGATTGTAATTCCATTTGCTAAGGAAATTGAATTATAGTATGAACAAAGCAAAAGAAAATTCAAAGTTCACTTTTTTAATTAAAAATTATCCGTATTTTGCAATAATTACAGGTGCTCTGTCCTAATTGGGTTAGTTATGTAAGTATTCCGGCAAGTCTTAAATATGAATCCCTGAAAGATTTAATATAATGAACGCTGCCCTGGACAAAACCGCTGTATTTATCTGCCATTGCAGTGGGAACATTTCCGAACGTATTGATATTAATACACTTAAGAAAACCCTTAAGGCAGAAGGGATCCCGGTCTTCGATTATGAGTATCTCTGTTCAAGAGAAGGACAGACCCTTATTAAAAATAAAATTTCTGAAGGGAACCTCGACCGGATAGTAATAGGTTCGTGCACGCCTTCCAAACACGGCACTCTTTTTAAAAAGTGTATCCAGGAAGCAGGCTTGAACCGGGCAATGCTTGAAATAGCAAATCTCAGGGAACACTGTGCCTGGGTGCATCCGGACAAAGCCGGAGCGACTGAGAAAGCCCTCTCACTTCTTCAGGGAAAACTCAACCGCCTGAAAAATGATGAACCCCTTGAAGAAATAAAAGTAAATATCGTTCCGCAGGCCCTCGTTATTGGCGGAGGAATTGCAGGAATAACTGCGGCAATTAACCTTGCAGACAACGGAATTTCCACCTACCTGGTCGAGAAAGACACCAGTATCGGTGGGAATATGGCAAAAATAGGCAAAGTTTTTTCTCCTGACAAACTTGCGGAAGAGTGCGCTATGTGCTCGCTAAGCCCGC
Source organism: Methanosarcina sp. A14 (assembly GCF_001729375.1). Classification (NCBI taxonomy): domain Archaea; kingdom Methanobacteriati; phylum Methanobacteriota; class Methanomicrobia; order Methanosarcinales; family Methanosarcinaceae; genus Methanosarcina; species Methanosarcina sp. A14. Next base: position 5,991 of record NZ_LZPK01000374.1, read on the forward strand.
TGATGAATGAAGTAATAGCTAACCCGAAAATAACCCTTCTAACCTGGACTGAGGTAGAAAGCTTAAGCGGAAGTGCTGGCAACTTCACAGTAAAGCTAAGGAAAAAACCGAGATACGTACACGATAACTGTACAGGCTGTGGCCGATGCAGCCGCGTCTGCCCTGTCCTGGTTGAAAATGAGTTCAACTGTGGGTACATGGACAAAAAGGCAATCTCCCTGCGTTTCTCCCAGTCCGTCCCGAAAATTTACTGCATAGATCCTGACTACTGCCTGCAGTTCAAGGGCGAAACATGCGGAAAATGCGCAGAGGCCTGTAAATCCGGAGCTATTGACTTCTCACAGAAGGAAGAGATTATAGAGCTCAATGTAGGTGCAGTTATTGTTGCTACCGGGTTTGAGGAGTATAACGCATCCCAGAAACCCCAGTACGGGTATGGAATTTTCAAAAACGTTATGACCCAGATGGAACTTGCCAGAATGCTCGGGATCAATGGCCCTACAAAAGGAACACTGGTCAGGCCTTCGGACTTCAGCCTGAACCCTGATGCTGTCAGCTCAACAGGCACCTGTGGTAGTAAAAGTTCCTTAGAAAATTCCTCTGAGAATAGTCCAGGAATCCCTAAAAGGATAGTTATGATCCAGTGTGTGGGCTCAAGGGACGAAAAAGAAAGTGGAAACCGCTATTGTTCCAGGTACTGCTGCATGGCAGCTTTAAAGCACTCGAACTTGATAATGAAAAAATATCCGGGTACTGAGGTCACGATCTGTTATGTCGATTTGCGAGCTCTTGGTTTTTACGAAAACTACTATCGGGCAGTCCAGGATATGGGAGTTAGATTTGTAAGGGGAAGACCTGCCGAAATTATCGAGAAGCCGGATAAAAGCCTTCTTGTCAGACTCGAAGATACCCTTAACCAGAAAATAACAGAACTGCCTGCTGATCTCGTTGTACTCTCTGCGGCTATGGTCCCTTCAAAGGGAACCCGAAAAATTGCCAGCATACTGAATATTAGCCAGAATGAAAGCGGTTTTATCAAAGAAAGGCACTCGAAATTGAGGCCTGTAGACAGCTCACTGGACGGGATCTTTGTCTGTGGCACTGCCCAGAGCCCTAAGGATGTTACGGATACTATTTCCCAGGCAGGACTTGCAGCTGTAAGAGCAAGGGCCTTTATTGCCGACAGCCCCAAAGCCCTTGTAAACGAAATTCCGATTATCAATCAGCTTCTCTGTAATCAGTGTAAGGAATGTCTCAAGTGCCCGTTCGAGGCTTTTTCTTTGAATGAGAATGGAAAGATTATCGTAGACCCGCTTGTCTGTACTGGGTGCGGATACTGTACTGAACTCTGTCAGAATGGAGCTATTCAGATTGAAGGCTTTACAAAAAGCCAGCTAAAAGCCGAAGTTGAAGGGGTAGTCGAAGAAGGAGATCTGATTGGCTTTGTAAACAGCGGGATCGCGTCCTTAACCTGTGATAATATAGGAAATAGTGCACTGACCTATCCGTCAAATGTCAAGTTAATCAAAGTGCCCACAAACCTCGTGGTTGATAAATACCTGTTACTTTATGCCTTCAAACGCGGAGCATCGGCTGTCCTTTTCGTGGAGGACCCTCCAGATAGCCCAAAAGCTGAGATTATATATCCTTTAACTGTCAGCCATTTTGAGAAACTGAAGAAAGAACTTGGAGATTCAGGAAACCGGCTCTATTTCAAAAAAGCTTATGTTCCAAACACAAGAGGGCTTGCAAGCACTTTTACCAACCTTGCCCAGGAAGGAGAGATGATCAAATGATTTCACATGTAAACGAATACGATACCCCGGAATGTAAAACCCTTGCAGAAACCGCAAAGAAAAGCATCCGGACACCTGCCTCTCTGGGGCTTGACCGTTGCATTCAGTGCGGAGCCTGCACGGCCTCCTGTCCTGCAGCCCGCTTTACAGACTACAGCCCGCGCCAGATTGTAAAAAAAGTACTGGAAAACGACCGTAGTGTACTTGAGTCCGAAATGATCTGGTCCTGTTTCTACTGTTATTCCTGTAACCTGCGTTGTCCCAGAAATAATAGCCCTGTAACAATTGTACAGGTGCTCAGGCAGATGGCCATCAACGAGGGTATAGGAGTTGAAAAGCTTGCCTACTTCCTTGAGATCGGAGAATATCTTGCAGAAAACGGAGCTAGCAAGATACCGGGTCCTGGAGCTAAGAATATGGAGAGAGACCTCGGGGAACGCTGGATCAGTTTTAAAAAGAACCTTGAGTCAATTCGTGATGAACTGGGGCTGAGTTCAAAGGATATCAGGAACACACATGGGGAAGTTCAGACCATTCTTGAAGCCACAGGCTATTTTGAAAGGGAAAAATGGATCAAGGCAAAAATACAGGAAAAACTTTTGCATCAACTCCTGGAGAACCAGTACATCAAGAGAGAAAATAGAAGCGGAGATTTCGGCTTTGAAAACGATAGAAGATATCCCGGACAGCCAGCTTTTATTATTTAAGAGCTGCATGGTCGAGCAGGAGTACCCAGGGGTGGAAACCTCCACTTGTTATGTCTTTGACAGGCTTGGAATAGACTACTGTATAAACAATGAGCAGTCCTGCTGCACAGGAATAGGCCATTATACTGATATATTTGAAGGACTGACAACAGCAGCCATTGCAGCCCGAAACTTTGCAGTTGCAAGAAGATGTGGGTATCCCAATATAACCTGCCTCTGTTCAACCTGTTATGCCGTAAATAAGGAAGCCTGTGAAACCCTGAATACCAACACCGAGGTCCGGGAAAAAGTGAACTCTATCTTCCGGGAAAAGGGCCTTGAAAACCTTGTTTACGAAAAAGACGACATGAACCCGAGGACAAACATCTACCATGCAGTAGAGATTCTTTTAAGCAAGGTCGATAAAATCCAGGAGCAGAAAAAATTCGATTTATCAGGAATCAAAACTGCAGCCCATCATGCTTGCCATTACTATAAAGTTCAGTATCTCGATGTCCTCGGAAACCCTGAAAACCCCCAGTTGATAGATAACATAGCCGCAGCCTGCGGAGCCGAGCCTGTACGCTGGTACGAAGACCGGACTCTTACCTGCGGGATGGGCTTTTCCCAGCTTCACCTTAACAAAAACACCTCGCTTCAGGTGACAAAGGCAAAACTCGACAGCCTTCAAAGAGCAGGTGTGGAGCTTATGCTTCATATGTGCCCGAATTGCCAGATCCAGTACGACCGCTACCAGCCTGTTATCGAAAAAGAGTTTGGCGTAAAATATGACATGGTGCACATGAACATTGCCCAGTTCGTAGCCCTTTCAATGGGTGCTGACCCTTACAAGGTGTGCGGCTTTCAGACTCACTCTGTGCCTCTTGAAGGGTTTCTGGAAAAGAATGGGATAATCTAAAAATCTGAGATAATCCCATTCTAAAATTTGAGTCGGTATTCTTCTTTATTTAGATTGACTTTTTAATTTTTCATTTTTGATAGAAGAAAAATTGCCATAACGGCAAAATCATTATTGAATTATTCCAAGTGAAATATAAGCAGTATTTTCGTCAAACATGTTTGGTTGGAAGCTGAGAATCGCTTCTTTGCCAGTTGGAACTGTATATGCAATCCATCCTTCTTTTGTTGCCCCTGGCATAACATCACCGCTATCAAACTTAATGTAATCATTTGGTAATACTACCCAACTCTCTGTACATTCGACACCATCGCAAAAAACCTTAAACTCGGTACTACCAAGATTTTCCGGCCCCTCTCCTTTAGTATAAGTCACTTTCGTTTTCACTAACAGATATTCATACCCAGAGGCAGGATTCTCATTGAACTCATTTTCGTTCTTTACAATGTAGTTTGCCTTCTCTCCTCTTTGGACCTCGGTAACCGAAACTTCATAAGATTGCCCGGTAGCTTCAATAACTACAGTTTCTCCTGTTGTCGCGGGGTTGTTGAAACTTCCCTTCACTGATGCTGTCTGCTCTGACTGAGTAACCTGATCTTGTGAAGCATTGTCTTCTATGTTTTCATCAGTTTTAACATCCTGCACTCCATTACCGGCTGTATCGGATGCACAGCCAGCGGCCACCACAGTAGCCAGTGAAATTATCAAAATTGAAAAAATTGTTATTTTCTTCATAGGTATACCTCATAAAAAAATATTAATATATTATATTTCAACTTATCCATTTTGTTGTACAATTATTTCAGTCGAATACCCCGCTAGCTTTCTGCGGGGATGGAAAACTTCCCCGGTAACCGTTGATGATAAATAATTTCTCAATTTCATCTTTGGTTATTAACTTCTGCTCAAACTAAATTGTTTAGGGTTATTATTTCCTTTAATGGAATTTGGAGCAGTGGTGCGAACATACCCCATTGCTTGTAGCAGGGTGCGCCAGCGTAACTTTGATTATTTTTTTGAATTTTTGTAGATAAACTTGATTAAACTATTTAACCTACTTTCGGCATATCGACATAAAAATCCATTCAATTTTTCTATTGATATCGTTTTTTTCAGAACTTTTAAAATTCAATTTAAATCAAAAATTATTAACGGTTACCCATAACATAAATAATATATATTTATAATAAAAGAGAGAAATGACAAATTGAATTAGATATGCAGTCTGCATGATACTGATTTAGAACTGAACCTACAAAAAATAATAATTAAAAATATTTAAATGTTGGGGTGTGCTTGCTGCCGAATGTAAATTTTATTATTTATTCTGATTTCCACAACTTTGAATACTCAGATCGATTTCTCCCAGCCCTGTCCCATATCAACGAGAGGTCTCAGCTCAATGATCTCGAAGGTAACCGTTGCATACATCATCTGCGCAACCTCCTCCCCGGCCATTTTTGCGATATGGCTTTTAATCGTATCAAGCATTTCCCCCGATGTTGCAGATTCCTTCATCTTCATATAAACCCTGATACCTTTCCATTCCGTATCTTGTTCCATTATCATGTATATCGCGTAAGGGTTTTCCTGAAGGTTTGAAAACGTACGGTTCTTACCTGTTGCAATTACAACGGTCTTTTCATCGATCATATTGGGTGAGCCGAAAATAGCCGAATCTACCATTCCATCTTTACTCGCTGTGCTGAGAACTCCAATTCTCGGTTGCTTGTTAAAGTAGTCTATCAATTTTGACGTCATATCTAAACCTCCTCTAATAGCCCGTTTTAGCACTCTTTCCTTTAAGAGTTGAGTTTGCGAAGCTGCTTGGTCACAAAATATTGTCATGAAAAATATAATTAATCAGCAGACTGTAACAATAATCATCTTAATTATGTTTAAAACTTTTTATTTTGCCAATCTGTACTCCAGGAAGAACTTAGATAATCTATAAATGAGAATATGACTAAAATCCATGAATAATAAGCCAAAAGCATTCAATAAAAACAAATTTATAAAATATAAAAGAAAAGAATATAATATAGATTTCTTTTATGTTGATTGTGGTTCCAGTTGTTAAAGCAAATGTTACTCAGGAGTAAAGAATGAAAGGCATTGAATACAAAACGAGTCCTTCTACCTGACATGAGTATTTTCAATTGTTCTCAAGCACATGATGGATGCCGGTTCCTGATCATCATAAACTGGGGTATCAGGAGTTCAGGCGGGAACCGCTGGGCAGCAAAGTTGAACTTGTATATGTCGAAAAGATAGTGATTGGAAAAAAAGAAAAATATCGGATATAAAAATTCTTGATTATTAATAGCCATTCGAACCGTAGTAGTGGCATAATATATCTATTTACAGCCTGTGTATCACCACAACTTTGACTTTGATTTCATATTTGACTTTGATTTTCTATTTTGGTTTCCATGACTTTGATAACTCAGATTGATTTCTCCCAGCCCTGTCCCATATCAACGAGAGGCCTCAGCTCAATAATCTCGAAGGTGGCAGTTGCGTATATCATCTTTGCCGCTTCCTCGCCGGCCATTTTTGCTATCTGGCTTTTGATCATATCAAGCATCTCCCCCGACGTTGCAGATTCCTTCAATTTCAGATAAACCCTGATCCCTTTCCATGCCATAATATCTGCTCCCGGTTCCATTATCAGGAACATTGCATAAGGATTTTCCTGAAGGTTTGAAAACGTGCGGTTCTTACCAGTTGCAACTACAACGGTCTTTTCATCGATCATCTGAGGTGAGCCGAAAACAGCCGAATCTACCTTTCCGTCTTTACTTGCTGTGCTGAGAACCCCAATTCTCGGTTGCTTGTTAAAGTAGTCCATCAATTTTGACGTCATATTAAATCCCCTATAATAAACTTATTTTCTCGCCCTTCTCCTGAAAAATTGAATTAGAAAGCAGCTTTATCCTGAAATATTCCAGGAAAAGAACTTTATTAGATATGCAAGCTGCGATAAATATGAGTCGTAAATATGCTTAAAACTTCGCCTGAAGAATGAGAATTCCATTCTGAATTCACTGGGGGATTTTTCTATCTCTGAATATTCATTTGAGATTTTTTGAATATTATATAAAATAAATTAATATAGATTCAGACCTGTATTTTTTTATATGTTGGGGAAAGATCACGTTTCTATAACACTTGGAACAGTATTTCCATTTACGATTCCCCTGATATTTTCAGAGAATTCTCACCCTGTATACGCCTTCTGTTTACTTGCGTCTACTGTCATAGGCTCGCTGATACCTGATGCAGACAGTGACGAAAAGCCCAAGTTACACTATGATTTCAAAATAATTTATGATATTATGGTTCCTCTTCATAAGCTGATAGTTTTTTCTTTCAGTTTCTTTAACTTAAAAGAAAAGATGAATCTTCAATACGTTGTAGAGGAACAGCATAGAGGCATAATGCATTCGCCGATAGGAGTATTCATAAGCTCCTTTGTACTCACTTTGTTGACAGCAATAATAGGCTGTTTTATTTTCCATGGAATAAATGCTACTCTTATAGGTTTCTTATTTTTAGGTTTGATATCTGGTCAATTTTTACATTTACTCGAAGATTCCTGTACGATTTCAGGGATCAATTGGTTATTTCCATTTGGGACCTGTGAGTTAAAAGGTAGTATTTACACAGGTAACAAAATAGAAGGAAAGAAGGATATCAGGCTTTTTTTGTACAGAGTTTCCCTATTGTTTGCCTCTGCAATACTGTTGATCCTTTATTCACTGGAAGCTATAGATGTAAACGGATCGGGTATTTATCTCCTTATTTTTGCAGTTGTTGCTTTGATATGGGGTTTGATATTTCTTACCGCAAAGACCGATAACGATAATCTATGGATACAGGATGCTAAAAAGGTACGGGAATTAGAGAGAGCAGTAGATAGAGTTGGGAAGCAAGATGATGTAAGAAAAAGAAGAAATATTGGGAAGTAACTATTTAGATAGTCTTTACAAGGCTACCTAAATAGTTACAGTGATATTATAGAAATAACCAATTACCTTCTAACCGCAGGTGAAACTAACATGGGTGTATTTGACATAATCAAGGATAGGAGAAGCATAAGGACTTACAAAGACGAGCGAATACCGAAGGATAAGCTTGAGAAACTGCTTGAGGCTGCAAGGCTTGCGCCATCGGCTGCAAACAGGCAGAACTGGAAATTTATTGTTGTCGAAAATGAGGAAGTAAAAAAACAGCTTGTTGCTGCTTGCAATAATCAGCCATTCGTGGGTACCGCCTCAAGCATCATTGCAGGCATTGGAGATCCCTCCCAAAAATGGCACCAGGTCGACCTTGCCATCGCCCTTGAACACATTGTCCTGGAGGCTGTCGAGCTAGGACTGGGCACCTGCTGGATTGGCGCTTTCGACGAAGACGAAGTCAAAAAACTACTCAAGATTCCTCAGGACAAAAAAGTTGTAGCTTTACTGACCGTGGGAATCCCAGCCGAATCGCCCGCTGCCAGGCCAAGGAAATCTCTTGAAGAAATAGTAGCTTATGACGAGTATAAATAAAGGCTTATACCTTTTTTCTCTTTTCTGGTTTTTATTAAATTTTAAAAGAAGAATGGAATTTTGGCTTTAGAGCAATTGTAAATAATTTTTAATTTAATGAAAATTATTTCTACTACCTTTTCATTTACTTTAATATATGAATTGCCAACTCCTTCTAAAACAGATCTGAATTGGTACACTTATTCCTTGTATTGTAGAAAACTGACGTTGTTTGCTTATATGCTAATTGCGTTTATCGAAGCGGTAAATAATCAACTTCAAGGAGTTCTCGTAACAATTATTATCTTAATGCAGAGTCGAGTTGAATGTATAATATTTAAACAATATTATATATTTATATAGTTGCAGTGGACACTTAATGTAAACGAATCATCGACAGTAGGCATATAACCGTCATAGAGAGGAGCCTGAAGGGGAATATGAATACAAAAATTGAAAAACTTCTAGCAAATAATCCGAATCCTATGCTTAGTGTCTATAAGGATGGTACTGTTCTTTACTCAAATGAATCTAGTGAACCCTTATTGCAGGAGTGGGGCACGAAAATCGGAGAAAAACTGCCGTCTTCTATCGAAGATTTAGTGCTAAAAACAATTTCTAGGAATAGTCCGGAAACAAAGGACGTCAGAGTGGGAAAAAGAGTATACCGGATCAATATTCACCCTTTACCGGAAGAAGAATGCATCAATATTTATGGATTTGACATAAGTAACCATGCGAGCCTTGAAGAAAAACTGTTGGAATGTGAGAGAAAGTACCGCAGCATCATAGAGACAACAAACGAAGGTATCTGGATTACCGACACTGAAGAAGTTACGACTTTTGTTACTCAAAAAATGGCTGAAATGCTCGGGTACACAACAGAAGAAATGATAGGGAAATCAGCCTTTGACTTTGTCGATAAAGATGACATGGAAAGTTCGCGTATCAGAACAAAATCCCAACATGAAGGCATCAAAGAAAAAGGGTACGAAATGAAGTTCTGCCGCAAGGATGGCAGTATTGTCTGGTCGCTTGTGAGCTCTACGCCTCTCCTTGATGCAGAGGGAAAACATACCGGTAACATGAGCATGTGTTCTGACATTACTCAGTGTAAAAAGGCTGAAAAAGAGCTTAAAAGAACAAATGAGGAACTGGAGAAGTGGAACCAAGAAACAATAAATGAACGCCAACGTCTTTATAACGTGCTGGATACGCTGCCGGCAATGATAATCCTGTTAACATCTGACTATCATGTCGCTTTTGCCAACCGCAGATTCCGCAAAAGATTCGGGGACCCTGGTGGCCGACACTGCTATGAATATTATTTTGGATTCACTAGGCCTTGTAAATTCTGCGAATCACATAAAGTACTTGAAACCGGTCAACCTCATCAGTGGGAGGTAAGCGGTCCGGACGGAAGTGTTTATGATGCCTATAATTTACCGTTCACTGACGTTGACGGTTCTCCTATGATCCTTGAGATGGACATTGATGTCACCGAGCAAAAAAAAGCAGAAGAAAGACTTCAAGAAAGTGAGGAGAGATACCGCAACATTGTAGAGACAGCAAACGAAGGCATAAGCATAATTGATGCGGAAGAAAGAATTACTTTTGTCAATAAGCAGGTTGAAGATATGTTTGGTTACAGTTCAGAAGAACTCATTGGCAGGTTGATGTGGGACTTTCTCAGTGATGAAAGTAAAGCCGTCATCAAGCATGTTTTTAGCAAAAAAGGAGAAAACATCAATGAGAGCCTTGAGATTAAATTTATACGTAAAAATGGCTACCCTCTATGGACGCATACTAATTCCAAATCTATTTTTGATAAAAATGGTAAGTTTTTGGGAACTCTAAACCTTCATACTGACATAACCAAGCGAAAGGAAGTTGAAGAAGCTCTCAGAAATTTTGAGATTGCCCGTAAGAAAGAAATCCATCACAGAATCAAAAATAATCTTCAGGTAATCTCATCACTACTGGACCTTCAAGCTGAAAAGTTCAGAAACAGAAAGATTATTAATGAATCGGAAGTACTGGAAGCCTTCAGAGAGAGCCAGGACCGCGTGAAATCAATGGCTCTTATCCATGAAGAACTATATAAAGGTGAAGAGCTCGATAAACTTAACTTTTCGCTGTACATCAAGGAACTTGCTGATGCTCTATTCGTGACCTACAAAATCGGTAATGCTGATGTCAGCTTAAATATGGATCTGGAAGAGAACATATTACTTGACATGGACACAGCAATTCCATTAGGAATAATTGTCAATGAGCTTGTTTCCAATTCCCTGAAGTATGCATTCCCTGACAGAGAAAACGGAGAAATCCAAATCAAGTTCCATAAAAACGGAGAAAATGGAAGCATCATAGAAAAAAGTAAAAATGAAGAATATAAAAGTACCAGTTTCATATTGACAATTTCTGATAACGGTGTTGGTATTTCTGAAGACCTTGATATAAAAGAACTTGATAGTCTGGGGCTTCAGCTTGTAACTTTCCTTGTCGACCAGTTAGACGGAGAACTTGAACTGAAAAAGAGCAATGGGACAGAGTTCATTATCAGGTTCACTGTAGTAGAAAAGAATAATCATGCATCGGCATCAGCGCCACATTTAATTAAATAAAGATTATTTTATTTTGCTTTGTAGAATACCTATCTAACCAGTTTCAAGAGGCTGAAAGATTTAGTATAATTTATATTTGTAATATTGGGATTCTATTCTTAATATGTAAGATATGTACAGTTATTTCTGTATAGTTAGTTCAGGAATCTGAATATCTTATACCTCATTATCACTTGATTATCAAATAGGAGACTTACTTTTGGGAACAATTAGTGAAAAAATTTTTTCCCGGGCAGCGGGAGCAGAGGCAAAAGCAAACGATTTTGTCCTTGCAGATATTGATTATGCAATGGCGCATGACGGCACCTCCGTACTTGCAGTTAATGCTTTTAAAGAAATGGAAATGAAGAAGGTCTGGGACCCCTCAAGGATTGTAATCCCTTTCGACCACATCGCGCCTGCAAATAATGAGACATCAGCTACTTTGCAAAAAGAAATAAGGGAATGGGTAAAAGAGCAAGGAATTCCGAATTTTTATGAGCTTGGAGAAGGAATCTGTCATCAGGTACTTCCCGAAAATGGATTTGCACTGCCTGGAAAACTGCTTGTGGGTGCTGATTCGCATTCCTGCACCTATGGGGCTTTCGGAGCTTTTGCCACAGGCGTGGGAGCTACCGATATGGCTGAAATTTTTGCCACAGGTAAGCTCTGGTTTAAGGTGCCTGAGAGTTTCAGGTTCACGGTTGAAGGAAGGCTTGGAAAAGGGGTTTATGCAAAAGACCTGACCCTTTACCTTATCGGAAAGACCGGAATTGACGGTGCCACCTATAAGGCTGCAGAGTTTTACGGACAGGCCATCTCCGAATTATCGGTTTCCGGCAGAATGACACTCTGCAACATGGCAATCGAAATGGGAGCAAAAACCGGAATTGTGCCACCGGATGAGAAAACCTTTAACTTCCTGAAAAATCGGGCAGCTGCTCCTTATGAGCCGGTTTATGCCGATCAGGACGCAGTCTATGTAAAAGAACCCGTTTACTCTGCTGAAGATATCGAGCCTCAGGTAGCCTGCCCGCATCAGGTTGACAACGTGAAACCTGTGGGAGAAGTTGAAGGTACCCACATAGACCAGGTTTTCATAGGGACGTGCACAAATGGCAGACTTGAAGACCTCGAGGTCGCAGCAGCAATCCTTAAAGGAAAAAAGGTTGCAGTCAGAACTATTGTAATTCCTGCATCCCGCACGACCCTACTTGCAGCAATTGAGAACGGAACGATGGAAACTCTACTCAAAGCAGGCATCACGCTTGCAACCCCTGGCTGCGGACCCTGTCTTGGCGCCCATCAGGGAGTGCTCGGGGAAGGAGAAGTCTGCCTTTCAACCGCAAACCGAAACTTTAAGGGCAGGATGGGAAAAGGCGGTTTTATCTACCTGGCATCCCCTGCAACCGCAGCAGCCTCGGCACTGGCAGGAGAAATTACTGATCCAAGGACAGTTCAAATCTGAGAACAAATATTATATGTGAGCGTTCAGGCAGAATAGTTCGAAACCTGATCCTTAACTTTCAGGATTTTAAACTATGTTACTTATCAAATTACATATCATTGATAATTTTTTACCTATTCGCTCTTTTAATATATTTTGATACTGTCAAGTTGGCAGGTGTTAAGGAATTTTCCCAGCTACAGTCGAGCCTATAGAGTGTCTAACACCCATCAACTTGACAGTACTCCGGCCTTGATATTTGGAATAGTTCTATAATATTGATACATTTTCTGGAATATTTTAACTTTTGTTCATTATCCATACATTTACGTGCTTATTCTGAGATTTTTTGCAACGGAACCCGAAAAGATGGTGTACAAATATGTACACATCAGAAAAGCACTATACCACTTACTTTATCCTAAACTTCCAACCACCGTATAGACAAATCAAGCTTCCCAATAGCCCAAAACCTGGGACAGAATTATTTTTATTAGGTTTATTTTCACCTGATTTATCAATGTTTGAACTGTTTTCGTTATTGAGCTTAGGATTATTATTAATTGAATTATTGAGTTCTACAGCATTTTTTTCTTCAGATGTCGATGAATTTACTGTTTCAATAGTTGGTACAGCTTCACCTACTACTGGCACCGCTAGATCTCCATGCACAAACACAAGTGGGATTTCCTTAATTCCCATTTTGCTTGCTTTTGAATCCGAGATCTTATATATTTCATCCATCAAAGACTTTTCAATTGTTTCATTAACCGCTACTTCAAGAACACCATTAATGCTGTAACCATATCTTGTAACAGGGCCATTTGGATACATATACTTTGACATTTCCGCATCGGTTCCGGTATATACTTCGTCAAGTTTGTTAAGCCACTGTTTTCTTTCCTCCAAACTTCCAAAAGAAGGTATTTTTCCATAAGCAGCAATAAAATTTGAATTGTTTTTCAGTTCATCAAGAGTTTCCGGACCAAAACTAAGTGTTATATTTTCCGTAACATCATCTCCATTTTGAGAACAAGAACCTAAATCACAGTTCCACAGAATAGTTACCAATACGACACATAGTGCAATATTTAATATCTTTAAACACATTTAGCTTCCCCATTCCATATTATAACAAGAGATATTGAACTTAAAAATAAAGAAAGAGTCAGTATAGCTCATCTTTGAATAAGCAAGTTATATAATATTCACGTTTATTTTATCGTAGCATTTCAAAGGCGAGCTGTACTGAACAAATTTTTTGGTTACACATTTATGCTGTTAGAGGATATACATGTAAATCATTATGTACTCCAGAAACTGGTGAAAACACTGAAGACGAGAAGCCAGTTGATGTATGTGTTCCAATACCTCCCCAGTGAATTCCTACAATCTTAACACCATTAGTTACATAAACATATACAGGAGCACCACTATCCCCATAATCGCATCTGTATCCTACAAGATATTGATTAGATAAAGTTTTTCCAAGGCCATTATTATATACACTAGTTTTGTCAGTAATAGTACCCGCTGTTCTTCCTGTTGCTATGCCTGATTTATAAACATACTGTCCAACACTGGGATCCCCATACGATTTTACAGTTTTTGTAACATCAGTATCATGATCATATATTTTTGCATTGACATTAGAATATGTTACCCACGAGGCATCGGCTGCATAGTTACTATACGTAGTTACGCTTCCTACTAAATTTGCACTTGATGCCGTTGGTTGATATATACTACTTCCAATAGATGGTGCAGCATGCTCAGCAACAACAAAACCTTTAGTTCCACTACTGGTCTTTGCAGCGAAACCAAGGGTTGATGTTCCATAATCTGTAACTATTTTTATGCCTCCAATTAAGGGTCTCCATGAGCTAGAACGACTAGTTGGTACTATAAGGTCTCCATATACAAATACTACTGGAGTATCCTTTATTCCAATTTCTTGTCCGTAACTAGAAAATAGATTATTAATTTCATTTTCTTTAGCTTTATCTAATTTTTGTCCTTTTTTGATTGTCACTTTTAGAACACCGTCAATGTTATAACCATAAGCAATAACAGAGCCATTTGGATAGAAATACTTTGATATTTCCTTGTCATAATTTTTATCAGCTTTAGTATATATTGTATCTAGATTAGAAAGCCACTGTCTTTTCTCATCAGAAGTTGTAAAATTGGGTATACTTCCATAAGCAGAAATAAAATCTGGATTACTTTTCAGTTCATCAAGAGTCCACGGCCCAAAAGTTAATTCCGTAGTCGCGTTTAGCTCATTAGGTGCATTCTCCTGTGCACTTAACAGCTGACACAAAAGCAATGCTCATTAGCAAGATTGCTGCAAAGATTACACTTGTTTTAACCTTATTTTTAATCATTTCATTACTCCCAGTAATTTTATATATAGGAGACAAAATAAAGCGAGCTTAAATAAACGCACAGCTAACTTAATTATGCCTCTTTAAGTGTACTTTATGGAGCTCACCTGAACTTGGAAAATACTTTCAAACTCCATAAATAACCTTAGTTTAATTGCAAATAAATTTAACGAGCTATATGCCAAAAATAATAATTTTCATCTATATGTTAAGTCTATAAAAATTCCTGTTTTATAATTTAGAGACATCGACCAAAATCATAATATATGATAAAAGACGCCGCAAGACACTTGATTTTTTATAAAAAAGAAAAAGTCCAAATGTATTTATTTATCAATAAATTTTTGTGGAATAATACCCTACAATTTAGCTATGCAATAGCATTTTCTCATAGATTTAATTATTATTACACAAGATAGATGTAATTTAGTGATGTGGAATAATTTTAAGGTTCATTTTTATTAGTTCAGTCGACAAATTTTTAAGAGAAAAATTAATTTTGGGGTACTGTTAAGTTGACGGATGTTAAGGAATTTTCCCAGCTACAGTCGAGCCTATAGAATGTCTAACACCCATCAACTTGACAGTACCTTTATTTTCTATCTTTTCAAGAAATCGTTAAAAAAAATCTAATTATATCCAGCGGGCATTTATACCATGAATCGTATATATTTTGAACAGGAGGGAAAACTATTACTGAAGAACTTAGTCACGATAACCTTTCACATTTGATTGAGCACTGGATTGAACATAACGAAAGCCACATTGAGAGTTTCAAAGAATGGGCCCAGAGAGCCAAAAAAGATGGTTTTCTTGAAGCTTCCGAGGATATCCTTGAAGCTGCCAGTAAAATGGAGGAAGCAAATAAACACCTTAATAAAGCAAAAGAAGGACTTTTCCATCAGTGAAAAAAACAAGAGCAAACTCTTAAGAACTTCCTTCTAAAGCTGTATCTTAAGAACTTCCTTCTAAAGCTGTATCTTAAGAACTATTCTTTAAGAGCTCTGTGGCAGGATTTTCGTGTGGCGGGATTTCCGTCACTATTTTTGTTTTTCCTGGCATAAAAATGCTTTCAAGTGCTTTCAGGTACTATTATTTGTTTATGCCCCCAATTCGAAGAGTTTCCTGCTCGTTTTTTATATAATAATCAGACTTTCAGGACCCTGCTTCGGTAAGGAGGCCCTTTACTTCTTTTAAATCTACGATGAGTTCAGAAACACTTGATTCCCCAATATACTTCATGAAATTTTGCTCTTCCTCAGAGCACAGTTCCTCACTTTCCAGCAACTCCTGAATCAGGCTATTTCCAAAAATGCTAGGGGCAGGGTTTTCACTTTCAGTTTTTCTCATTTCAGGAGTTTTATCTTCTTCTTTTTTATTATTTTCTAAGACAAGCCTTGTATTTTCTCCTTTTTCATTATCTTCTAAAGCCACCTCGACAGTTTCTGGTTTGTCTGTATTTTCCAGAAAAGCAATTTCTCCAGCTTTTTTTCTCATATCATCGAAATCGGCTTTTTCATCACCTTTCACATCATTTTTTTCACCGGCAGAATTTGCTTCTTCTTTAACCCCTATCTCTGTTATATTGGCCTCTTCGATTTCGCCGGTTTCTTTTGATTTAAAAAATTTATCAGATTCTTCAACTTTTTTACCAGTTTGGCTATCTATCCTCTCTGAGATTCCGGTATCTTCTTTTTGCAAAGTATCAGTTTCAACTTCAAGAGATCTGGATACTTCGTGATGCATATTTCTGCGAAGCGGGGGAAAGATTTCCTTTCTCCAGGGAAACTCAGATATTTCGTCCCTTTTTTCGTCTTTGGTTTCTTGAAGCCGACCAGTCCGGGACTCAAGTTCTTTCTTTTCAATTTGGGATTCGAGTTCTTTCTTTTCAACCCGGGATTCGAGTTCTTTCTTTTCGATCCGGGATTCGAGATCTTCCTTTTCCCTAAACAATGTTCGGATTTTGATTTCAACCTCCTTTTTACTTTTTATCAAATCCCCCAGTTCCATATCATCTCGGCCCCCAGGCTTAGGTATCAAATGCTTTAATTCGTTAACTTTTAGAAATTTGAATCCATTGATCTTTAGATTTTTTAGCCCTTTAATTTTCAAGTTATTTAATGCATCCATTCTGTTACCTCCCACCAACCCTGAATTTTTCTTTATAGCTCTTCTAGTTAATTTACATTTAGTTAAAATTTACATTTAGTTAAAATTTGCATTCAATTAAAATTTGCATTCAATTAAAATTCACATTTAATTAAAATTTATATTTAATTATAATATACATTTAGTTAATATACATTTTTCAATTTATCACATCTGAAACGTAAATACCCCTGATACAACCGGCGGTACAAGAATCATGCAGAGCCCGGAAATTCCTGACATCAAACCTCCGTAAAAAAAGAGCTTACAGTTTCCTCCACCCTCGACAATTTTTACTACAAGAGTATTTGAAATTGTTAGAATAAGCACCACGGAAAGAGTAAATGTGTAAAGCAAAGGTATACTTTCAGTAGCATTAAACATGCTCATCCCCATTCCGGAAGCACCTCCCTGAATCGAAGAATATGACTCATTCATTCCAGAAACGAGCCCGCTAAATTTGGAAATTATTTCTATTATAAAGATTAGAAGCCCGATCATAACAGCATGGAGAGTTATGGCAAGGCCGCGAAAACCTGAACTGACAAGCTGCCTTTTCATCCTGAGAAGTACGATAGCAAGACTTGAGGATGAGACTATCTCTCCTATTTCGGCAGGATCTCCTCCAAGCTCAACTGCATCCGTAAAGATCCTTGAGCACCGGTTGATCAGTTCGGAACCTGTTTCTCCTATGAATTTCTCCCAGCAAAGCTTCGACTTGAGTCCCAAGGAAAGTCCTGCATGTAATTCCTCAACCTCAGGCCTGAGACCACCTATAGTTTCTTTATCAAGGTCCTCCATTGCACTTCGAATAGTAATTCCTGTCGTTCCGGCAAGCGTGCCCAGAGTCTTGACAAATGCAGGAAAACTACTGTCCCTTTCATTGATATTTCGGTCATCTATCATTGCAAAGAAGCCTATTGGAAGCGTAAAGAAAGTTATTGCAAGCAAAGTATACTGGAGCTTCGTACCAATTAAAATGAGAGCAGCAACCGAAATTGCTCCCAGTGGAAGCAAAATCCGGCTCAAAAACCTGATAATTTCCTGTTCCTTTGATCGCCTGCTCAGGGTATGAAGTTTCTTTTCAGCAGGAGCGGCCTTATATATGATAAAAAGCGCAATCCCACAGATAAAAACAGTTAGTAATACAACAAGAAAAGCGATCGTTCCTATATTTGTTATATTATAGATCATAACTGAAACAAGAATTATAGTAACAACAAGAGTTACGGACACCATCAGAGCAGTATATCCATCGGTCCATTTTTTCAGGGATTCGATACTTCTTTCATATTCATTAGAAAATATTTCTTCCCTTGTTATTTTTTCTTGCTTCAGAAAGTTTTTTTCCGGTTCTCCAGAAGAAAGAATATTTGACATTCGTCCAAAAAGCTTAGAAATATACTCATCCTGCAATCGCTGGGAGATATATTTGCAGGCTTTTGCATATGCATAGCCCCACTTTGAGGCAAGGGTATGGATCTGCCTGAAATATTTTGAAGCTTCATACTCTTTCTGAGAGCCCGCATAATCAAAGATTCTATCTCTTTCAATATCCGCAGTTGAAATTGCTGCCATATAAGTGAGAAGAAAGAGCATATCATCATTGACTCTTTCAACAACCTTCGTGCCCTTCAGTTGCCGCGCAAGATTAAAGTAGCCCTCAAACCCATGCATTTCAGCTTCCGCTTTCAGGTAAGCAAGCTTCTCCTCAGGTTTCATGACATTTATCATGATATTAACCCGGCCTCCTCAATCTGGATCAGCGTATTGAACAGATCGTAAAAGTTGGTAATTTTCGCCTGATGGATCTTTTGGAGAATTTTTGCTTTCCTTTCAAGTTCGGAATATATTTTTCGGACCTGGTTTTCCGGAATTCCCAGACGTGGAGCAATCTTTTGCTCTAACAGATATGAATTATTTCTTCCCGTGAATTTGAAAGTATCTGTTGCTGGGTCCCACTTAAATATATCCATAAAATTGAAAGCCTGATTAAAGGAATCATAGCCTACGATTTCGTTTATGCTCAGGACTCTTCTTCCCATACCTTTTCCAGGGATATTTACCGCGCTCTGGATGATAACCACATTCAGGTTATCCACATAGTTTTTAGGAACATTAATCGGGTCTCCTGTCAGCCTCTGAATAAGTTTTTCGACGGATGCGGCATGGAAAGTAGACATAACAGGATGCCCGGTCTGCATAGCCTGAAAAGCAATGCTGCCCTCTACTCCACGGATTTCTCCGATTATAATCTCATTAGGACGCTGGCGAAGAGCAGCCTTTAACAGGTCAAACATTGAGACGTCAGACCCACTATCCTCTCTTGTAGTCCTTGTAACCTCTCTGGTCCAGTTTTTATGTGGAACCTGCAGTTCCGGAGTATCTTCAATAGAAACTATTTTTGACTCCGGGGGAAGAAAAGTAGTTATTGCATTCATCATAGTAGTCTTTCCGGAAGCCGTTTCCCCCGAAATAAAGCAGTTCATCCCTGCCCTCAGCATCATCCACATATATGCAGCTATTATGTAGTCAATTGTCCCAAAATCAATAAGCTCAAGAATAGAAATCGGAGTTCCCATAAATTTCCTTATTGTAAAATTGCTCCCCCTTCTGGATACATCTTCTCCGAACACAATGTTAATCCTTGACCCATCCGGAAGAGCTGTATCGACTATCGGATCTCGATATGTGATTGGCTTTCCGACCTTCTCGGACATCTGTATAATAAAAGAGTTAAGTTCCTCAGTCTCCTGAAACTCAATTGCTGTTTTAAGGGACGAAAATACCTTATGCTCGACGAAAACCCTCCCAAGCCCACTGCAACTTATATCTTCTATATTTGAGTCCAGCAACAGAGGTTCGAGCATTCCCATTCCGATCTTGTCCCTTATCATAAGATATTTGATAGCTTGAAATTCTTCAGGAGTTACCCGGATATTTTCCCATTTATTCATTTTGAAGACTTTACCGGCTTCTTTTAAATTTCCAATCAATCCAAGCCTCAATCTACCATTTTTCTTTCTCTTGACTGTTTTATTCCTCTCAAGATCTTTACTTTTTTGTTCTACACTTTCATTTACGTGTTCTTCTATAATACAAACCTTTTCAAGGGCCCTTTCCAGAAGTCTTTTCTTTTCTTCCAGGTCCTTAGTATCGACATCCCCATCATGTATAACGTCGATAAGCAGCTTTTCTACAGCCTCAAGTGTGCTGTCTATATCCTGAAAAAGGCAGGGTTCTATCGGGATATAGTAATTTCTTATGTCTTCTTTATCGGGATAAATGTGAACAGCAAGTCCTTTTCCAATAGGGTAAATGAGGTTTGGATGTCTGATACTTTTCATAGCTCTTGAGATCTTTAAATGGAACTCCGGGATTTCGACTTGCTCCAGAGGAAGCCTGCATATATAATCAAGGATGTGACTATTCTCTTCCCTGCCAACAAATTCCTGCAATTCAGAAGGAAGTCTTGAACGTACATCTTCTCTGGAGCGCTTTCCATTTACCGGTGCAGGCAGCGGGTTAAAAGGTAGAGCGTCCATTTAAAATCCTCATTCGGGCCTTATTTCTTAAGAGCACTTTTTCCGGATGTTTTTCCTCTCTCAGGCTTTGACTTTCGAAACTGGAATTATTTTAAGTCCATACTCACTGTTCACATCAAAACTTAACATATTTCCAGTAGTTTTTTTGGCACCTCTCAACTTCTGAATTTCCATAGTCTTTATCAGCTTATCTCCGACCTGTTCAATTCTCAGTTCCAGGCATGAATCGCAAACGGATCTTAGCCTGTAAAGCACTTCCTGGGAAAAAGCATACCCATGAACACTTATTAAAATAGTCTTTTCTTTATCACAAAGTTTTAAACATTCTCTAAAAAAGTTCAATAAGGTATTTTCAGAGGCGCTAACCGCTAAAATCGTTAAAGAATCGATCAGGATAAGTTCTTCTTCACAGTCATTTACACATTCGAGCATCCTCCCTAGCAGATTATTACTTAGCTCGGGACTTTCTTCGACATAACTTGCATTTATTTCAAAGATCCTTAATCTGCCTATTATAAAATAATCTGAGATGTCCTGCTTCAGGCTTTCCATATTATTCAACAATTTACGAGAGGTTTTTTCCGTCGTTAAAGCTAAAACTTTTTTATCCTGGTTGAGAGCTCCACATATAATCTGCTGCATGAAAACTGATTTTCCACTGTCTTTTGCCCCTTCGAGAAGGCAAAGGGAACCTATGGGTACACCTCCTTCCAGTTTTTTATCAATCTCCAGATTTCCTGAGGATATGAATTCTAAGGGTTTCCTCTCAGTTTCCGAGTTATCTGATACCTCTTCACAAAATGTTTCATTTTCAAGAAATAAAGCCTCTTCCGAATTTACTCCCATACTCTTCCTCTCTCCCTTTTTTCAAAGATCAACTGTTTTGTATCTCCTTAGTTTATCTAATTCAACTCATTGACTTAGCCGGAATAATTATAGATTATCAATCAGTAATCTACATCTGGGCTATCAAACCAGTAATCTAAATCTGGACTATCAACCAGTTATCTAATTCTGAACTATCAAACCGATTTTCTAATTCATGCGTTAAAATATCCTGAAGCTTTGACTCCATTTGGGGCAGTTACCAACAGCCAGTTTACACTCTTGTTTTCCAGGGAATCTTCGAGCAAAATCTGCAATTCTATCTCCTCACCCGGATCAAGAATTCCGGGATTTACCAGATCTGGACTTATATTTCCCACAGTCCATTTGTCTTCTAATGCGTCTGAATCTCCCTGGAAGGGAACCCATATGGTTTTTGCAATGCCGGATGTGTTGGAGTACTTAACGATCACGTCCATATAATCATAGTCTCCTACCTTTGTGGAGCCAGTATTATTCAGGGACACGAAAATACCGGCCTCATTTGCAGAAATGTTTGTAATTTCGATTTCGGTTTTCATTATCTCATTCTCATTTTCCTGCATCTCCATTACTGAATTTGCAAGAACATCTGCCATGTAAAACCCCCCGCTTGAGCAGACATAAAATGCCAGGAGGAGGATTGCAACCGAAAGCATTGATGCAATAACCGTTCCGAATCCCATCATGACACCGTAAAATAGGCCTCTTCCGAAACCCCATTGTATGCACTAAATTTAATGAAATACTTCGCTCCGCTGACAAGCACATCAGCAGGCTTTAATCTGATCTGCAGTGTTTCCCCTTTGTCCCAGTTATCGTCATTGCTTTGCTCTATTGAGTAGTTCCAGCAAGGAGCCAGACTTCCATTCTCGTCATATGGTATCCTTTCAAATTTTCCGACCTCCCCAAAAAAAAGGTCAGATCGCTGGATTAAACCGGAAGATATCCCTTTAGGTCCCACGTTTTTAACCCATATGTGAACCTCTAAGCCTTCAGCGGCAGTTGTCTCGTGTAATATTTCAAAATCGGTCAGGATCTGGTCTCCCATTGCATTAGTACGGCTGACTATAGGGTCTCCTGCGGAAATTACAGACGGGTATACAACTGAAACAAATGAAAATGCACAGATAATGGATGCTATTGTTAGAATCGCAGAGCTTATCGCTTCCCCACTCACTTTTCGACCCCGCCTTACTTTCCGAGTCCCATATCAGTTTGAGTAAACTACCTAAGTCCGAATAAACTTAAATCAGTTTGAATGAGCATATAGCCGTTGGATAATATTGATATCTCAACCTGTTTATGTCAGAAATATCGATTATGCCAGTAGCATTGATTCTATTCGACAATAACGGTTAATTATACAGTATTTACCTAAGTTTACTGACACTAATAATGATTAACTGGTATTAATTTGAACATTTGATCTGCTTTTCAGTCGATTTAGCGGTTCGTACATCTAGTCAATTTCTTAGTTCGTACATTTAATTAAAGAAAAATCCTGTCTTCCTTTTTTGTCTTCTCTCCAGCCTGAATTTTCGTAAATAGGCTGGATTCCATTTTTGAATTTCTTAGGGTCGAGAATTGCACTCAGTTGCGAAAGCACTGTAATATTATCTTTCATGCTAACCTTATCTTCACATGCAGGGTCTTCAATGGAAAGGTTTGCAATATTTTTGATAATATACTTGGTCTCTTCAGAAAGCGGTCCGGTAAGTGAATACAGGTCAAGCAGGACTTCTAGGTTGCCGTGTCCAACTGTCCTTATAGCATAATCGACCCAGCGCATGAGTTCAACAAGGGTAAACGTATCAATTTTTCGGGCTGAAATTTCAGGTTCAATCGCCTGTATTTCCTTTGTAGGAGTTTTCTGCCGTGGCATATTTTCTTCGGGAACCCCATCTTGAGAAATGGTTCTGACCGGCTCCTGGACGCTTTCCTTATTTTTATCATTTTTTTCTTCATCAGCAGGTAGTTGATTCTCCACTTCTGCCCCTTTTCCTTTTGTTTCAAGCCTTGAAACTCCATTTTTCTGGTCATTGAAGAAGGGATTTTCATTTCTGTTTACAAGGTCCCTTATATCTACAAGTAATTCCTTGATCTCCCCTTTTACGACTTTAAGTTCAGTTTCCATATCTGCAACTTTTTTCTCCAGTTCCATATTAACCACCTGAACAAAAAATGAAACTTTTTATCCTCCATAAAAGAAGGGAAAGTATCCCTAAAATCCATAGGGATTACTTCAGAACCATAACTTGATCGATCTGTGCCGGAATCACTCTTGTTATTGGGACAATTGCGCCAACCTTTGGTTTTATCTCAAGTCTGAACTCAGTGTTCTCCGCTGAACAAGAAGTTGCAAGCAATGCGACGTCTGGCTCAGTATTGGGTACAGTGATTTCCAGTTGTACTTTCTCGTGCTGTTCTAGAATCGCATCGCCATCGTCATCCCCTACAAATGACTGAGACCATGTCACTTCTGGGCTGTAGATAGCACTGTCAGCATAAGATACCACCAGCATTCCAGGTCCTATATCCACGGGAGACTGCCCTGCTGTAAGCTGAAGGGTGACAAGAATTTTATCTACTGTTCCGCCGGTTGTCGTTGTTGTTCCGTTTACATCTGTTGTGACTATCGGAGTACCTTTTGCTATCACGTCACCTGCAAGTTCAACTGAAGAAGTAGTCTGTTTCACACCCTCCTCGATAGTCTTCTTGGCAGTATCAGAAGTTGTAAACCCTGCCCCAAGCACTACATAAGAAAACACTGCTGCCACAACTACAAAAGCGGTCAGCACAATTGCTGATTCGAGCCCTGTAAAGGCTTTATCGTCTTTTCTAAAAATGCTAAAAATTCCTTTCATTCTGATTCACTCCAAGGATTATTTTTGAATGAAAGTATATAGAGAAATTAAAGGGTCATATTCTCAGCATATCTATATCTCAAGTTTGACAGAGTTTTTGATGGGAAACAAGATATTCAAGAGCTGATCCGCATGGTTCCCTATTAATTACCCCCATACACATCCCCATAAATATTCAATAGATACTAACATCTTCTGATTTATTAACTTTTCTTAAAAATTGATAAAGAGCGCAAATGAAGATATATTAATTAAAGAATTATAGAAAAGCTGTCTACAGATTTGGGAACTATTCTCAAAATTGAAGTTACACCCAAATTTAGAACTGTTTTGAGAAAAATCAAAATTTTAGTAAATCGGTGGCAATATACCCAAAAGTTCTGTAAATTATGATTGACTCTGTATCCTTTTTCTTCACCACAAAAAATAGGAAGCAGAGTCAATGGTCAATATACTCTCTCTCATAAAAGATTATCTTATCGATCAGAAGCTGGAGTTTGCCAATAATGGTAAGAACTCTTATTGGATCATGTTTTACCCGGAAGATCTGATTCTCGTAATCTCAGTGTCTTCCACAACCTTTCCCCTGGAAAGCTTCCTCGCAAGTCTTTTGAAAAAACTGCTTGACCGAAAACCTTTTGAAAAAAGGCTTGACCGAAAACCTCAGCAACATTTGAGTTTGAGAATCTTATCCCCAAAACTTATCCGGCGTGATCAACCGGCTCAACGGTTGCGAGTCAACGGTTGCATTAGAACTTCCCACGGCCTAGCTGGGCATGGGCACGGGCAAGATGTCCTGCAGCCTGAGCTCCTATAAGGTTAACTTCTCCTGCAAGCACGGCAGAAGCTACGATTTCCGCAAATTTCTTAGAGTTTGTTCCAGGAACGTCACCTGCGCCTGCAACATCAAGAATGTTCAGGCAATCCCTCTGGGTCCCAAGACCAGTGCCTCCACCAACGGTTCCCACAGGCAGAGCAGGTAGAGTAACAGAGCAGTGAATTTCTTCATATTTCGTAAGCTCCATACTCGTAATTGCGGTGCTTCCTTCAACAACATGAGCAGCATCCTGTCCGCAGGCCAGATAAATCGCAGCAATAATATTTGCAGCATGAGCATTGAATCCAAGTGCTCCTGCTCTTGCTGAACCCAGCAGGTTTTTGCTGTAGTTTACTTCAAACATGGATTCAGGCGTACATTTGAGGGTTTCCTTGACAATTTCTTTTGGAATCGTAACCTCGGCTACAACGGTTTTTCCTCTTCCGAGAATCGCGCTTATAGAAGCTGGTTTTTTGTCCGTACACATATTTCCTGAAAGAGTAATGGGATGCGCACCGAATTCGTCTTCTATAAGATGCATCACCGCATCGGTAGCTATAGTCACCATGTTCATACCCATGGCGTCTTTTGTATCGTACGAGAACCTGAGGTGTACATCTGTGCCAGTTACGAAGGGTTTTACAGAAAGCAGTTTTCCAAAACGTGTCGTTTTCTCAGCAACGGTTTTCATCTTCTCAAAAATCTCAGGACATTTTACCCACTCATAAAATTCTTTAGCTCTGCTAACACTCTCAAGCTTAAAAACAGGTGCTCTCGTCATTTTGTCTTCAAAAACCCTGACATTTGCTCCTCCTGATTTTGTGATAACCGAGCAGCCACGATTTACACCGGCAACAAGAGCCCCTTCAGTTGTAGCAAGCGGAATGTAGTATTCGGAATTCGCATATTCGCCATTTACCTTCAGAAGTCCGGCAACTCCGAGAGGAATCTGAACTGCACCTATCATGTTTTCAATGTTCTTTTTCGATGCTGCTTCAACATCAAGGGAAAAATTCTGGATATTCTCAAACTCAAGTTTTGTAAATTCCTGTATTGCAAGCCGTCTGATTTTTACTGAAGTCACAGGGTCTGCAAACTCCTCAATCTTACGAAGAGCCACATCTCCATCCAGAACCTTTTGTAAGAGAACTTTCTCTTCTTCACTTAATTCATAATCCTGTAAAAACATGAAATCACCTGCTGAAATTGTTTTATTTTATTTCTAAAAATTAATGAACTGAAGGGCTATAATCTTCAATATTAGATAACCATTTTAAAGTCGTATACTTAAAGTTGTATATTTATATAAAAATCCATTTTTACCCTAATTATGTGCACAAACGCTCTCTTGTTTGATTTGTGTTTTTATATTTTTATTCTAATATGTGCATATTAACATATAATTCATTCCTCAATGTGATATTTTCTATTAGCCCAGAACAATTTAAAAAATAAATTACATATAAAAAGCTCTGTCGGTTTAAACTAATCGAAAAAACACATATGGTATTTTATAGAATATAACATTTACAGAAAGATTCTCAGACCCGGTTACAGCTCCATTAAACCGGAAAAACGAAACATTGCAGATTAGTCCTCTCCTAAGAAATCCTTGATTTTCTATGACTTCCAAGCAACTAAAGGCAGAAATCTGCAATTTTTAAATCAACAAACTTGTGTAAAGATTACCGCCCTTTACCCCCTAACTCAGCCCTCTTGAGCAAACGAACCGAGCGAAAAGGGCACCGTCCTCCCGAGACGGGACTAGGGTGACGGAAATAGGGTGACGGAAATAGGGTGACAGAATTTGGGCAGCGAAAAGAGCACCTTCATCCCGAAATGAAACTGGAGTGAGTAAGGTTTAAAGAACAAAAGGGATTTAAAACGGCTAAAATTGAATGAGGTGTAGATTACAGATTCTACAGGCCGGTTTCAGGTTTATATTTCGTAGAAGAAACGGTTGGGGACAGGCTAGAATTAAGTCAAAGAAAACCTGACTTAGAAAAAGCTACAATAAAACACATTTAATTGCTTAAGGCTGTTATTGCTTGAATATCTTATTTAATTTTAGAAATTTCTAAGGCTCAGAAAGTAATGATTAACTGGTTTTCTTCAGTATATTTAAGAAAGAGTTCGGCTACCTCTTGCGAACAGATGAATTCTATTCCAGGGATCAATTCTTCTTTTTTAAGCCCGATCATATCCGATGCAAGCTGACAACACCGAAACTCCACTCCCATATCTATACATTCCTGTACAGTGTCATCGTACTTGGGCGATCCTCTTGTTTTATCTTTCTTTGCAAGCAGCACTCCCATAGGTCCCCACAGAATAACCAGCACATCGAGCCCCTTATTCCTATAGTACTTCGCAAACTTGAGAGTTTCCTTAGGGCTGGTGCTTTCGTACACCATATTTTTTAGCAGCAATAATGCTTTTTCGACTTTTGTCATAAAAACTCCAGGTCTGAATAATACATTTCTGAAACAGATTACCTAGATGTATATAAAGTTTCACATTGAAAAAGTGAGTCTTTGTTTTTTCACTTTCATAAAATAATATTATTTTTCTTAATAGAGAAAGGAAAAATACAGATACTTACAACTGATTAACTAACTTCACTGCAACGTAAAATCACAGAGATACTTCACCATTTTGAAGCAATCCTGAGCATTTATAGTTATAAAAAAGTATTAAAGTTTATGACTAATTCTAAATGTCCTTATTTGAGACTCCGGCTTTATAGAAATTCTCAATTTAAGCTGAACAGTTTATGTATTTTCTTCATAATATTATACACTAAGAGTTTACTTGCATCTTTGAAAATGATATTTAAGTAATATGAGAAAGAGAATCTGAGAAAATCAATTGAACAGCCGAGATGCAGAATTAAGGCCGAAACTTAAATTGAAGAAGGAGTTTGAGTTTATGGAACCGGACATGAAGGATATTCTGCCTTCAGCTTGCTTTGCCCTTTCAGATTACTCTGTCCTTTCAGATTACTCTGTCCTTTCAGATTACTCTGTCCTTTCAGATTACTCTGTCCTTTCAGATTGATCTGCCAGCTTGCCATACCTCAGCTATTAGTAAAAAGCTGGAAAAAAATAAGCGTTGTCCGAATATCGGACTTTTTCATAAAAAGGTAAGCAAAAGCTTACCTTACGATTACAACAACCGCGCCTCTGACTTCAAGCACATCGACTTCCCTACCGCCGGAAATTACTTCTTTCATTATCTCTACGGCTTCGGGTTCAAGCTCGATCGGTTTGCCGTCTACACTAACGGTTATTTTTCCTGAGGCTGCCTGGGCTTCAATTGCAGCAGGACTCTCGGCTTTGAGAGCTTTAACTACAGCACCTGCATCTTTTCTGAATCTTGGGCCCAGAATCCCCATATTGGGTTTAACTTCCACTGGCACATATTCAAAGGAAGGAGCCCCTTCCATCAACTCAACTTTTGAGTTTGTGGCGCCTGCGATATCTCCTGTATCAATATCTGCATTGTATATCTCAAGCTTTTTCAGGGGGGCATTAAGTGCCATTCCCAGTTCGGACTTGTACCTGCGGACTTCACCTGTAATTTCTTTAATTAGTTCCCCTGCAGCTTCGGCTTCTTCGTTTATGAAGCTTTCATCGACTGCCGGCCAGGCCTGCGTATGAACGCTTTCGTCACTGAGCCGGGAGTGCAGCTCTTCTGCAAAGAAAGGTATGAAAGGTGCAAGCAGAAGCGAGAGAGTTTTAATTGTCCTGTAGAGCACATACTGGGCAGCTCTTCTGCCGTCTGTATCATCGCCATAAAGCCTGCCTTTTACGAGTTCCAGATAGTTGTCAGCAAGAACTTCCCAGGCAAAACCTCGTATGGCCTTGAAAGTAGAATCAAACTGGTACTCATCAAGCTCCTTTGTTGCGGTGTCTACAAGCCTGTTAAGTTTACTCAGCAACCACCTATCAATTATATGGAGAGAGTCCGTCTGGAATTTTTCGGCATCTTCCTGTCCGAAGCCCTTCAGGTGAGACATTGAGAAACGGTAGATACTCCACATCTTCTGGAGGAAACGGGAAGCTGAAACCACATCTTTCCAGCGGAACATTACATCCGAACCTGTGGAGCCACCAACTGCACCCCACTGCCTGAAAGCATCAGCGCTGTACTTTGTGGTTACTTCTTCAGGAGAGATAACATTTCCAAGCGACTTGCTCATCTTATGTCCGTCAGGCCCAAGCACCATACCGTTAATCACTATAGAATCCCAGGGTCTCTTGCCTTCAAGAGCCAGGCTCCGCAGGATTGTGTAAAAAGCCCAGGTTCTGATGATATCATGTCCCTGTGGACGGATCTGCGCAGGCAGGCGGAGGTCATGCTCACTTTCCCAGCCAGTAACATGTAATGCCGTAATAGAGGAGTCCATCCAGGTGTCCAGCACATCGGTTTCAGGTTCAAACTCGGTTGATCCGCAGGAGCAAGCTTTCTTTGGGGCGGCTTCATTAGGATCAATCGGAAGCCAGCTCTCTTCTGCAACCATTACTTTCCCGCACTTCTTACAGTACCAGATAGGAATCGGAGTTGCAAAGATCCTCTGTCTGGAGATGCACCAGTCCCATTCCATAGTGCCTGTCCAGTTCTGAAGCCTGACTTTCATGTAGTCAGGATACCATTTGATCTCATCTGCAGCTTTCAGGATTGCATCGTTGTCGATCTTTACGAACCACTGGGGCTCCGAAAGGATTTCAATCGGGGTGTTACAGCGCCAGCAGAGCCCGACATTCTGTTCCAGAGGTTTCTGGTCATAGAGGAAACCTGCAGCCTTCAGGTCTGCAACTACAGCTTCCCTGCACTCGGCAATGCTCAGGCCTTCATATTTGCCTGCCGCTTTTGTCATCTTACCCTGTTTATCGATGGCCTTTATAAGAGGAAGTTCGTATTTCACCCACCAGCGTACGTCCTGCTTATCCCCGAAAGTACAGATCATTACAGCGCCTGTACCGAATTCAGGCTCAACATCCTCATCGGCAATCAGAGTAACTTTCTGGCCAAAGAGAGGTACTGTAATTTCCTGGCCGACATACTGGCTGTAACGTTTGTCTTCAGGATTTACTGCAACTGCAACACAGGCTGCCATAAGTTCCGGCCTGGTGGTTGCAATGTCTACCTTGTCGAAATGGACGAAGTTAAGCTTTGTTTGCCTTGTTTCATACTCGACTTCTGCAAAAGCAATAGCAGTTTCACAGCGGGGGCACCAGTTGACAGGATGTTCCTCATGGTAGATGTAATCATGATTATACATCCTGACAAAGGATTTTTGCGTTTTTACGAAGTACGAGGGCTTCATAGTAATAAATTCGTTACTCCAATCTACGGAAAAGCCCAGGCGCAGCATTGTTTTGCGCATCTTGTCGATATTTCCTGCAGTCAGTTCCCTGCACATCTTGCGAAACTCAGCACGTGGAACCTGGTTTTTCGTTATTCCATGAATTTCTTCAACCTTGACTTCGGTTGGCAGGCCGTGACAGTCCCAGCCCTGGGGGAACATTACGTTGTACCCGCGCATACGTTTGTATCGGGCAACAAAGTCGATATAGCACCAGTTAAGCGCATTTCCGATATGGAAATTACCTGTAGGATAAGGAGGTGGGGTGTCGATAATGTATTGGGGACGGGGGTCTTCTCCCCAGTTGAAATGGTACATGGAGAGGTCCCATTTATCCATCCACTTTTCCTCAACCTCGCTTGCATTATATTCTTTTGGAATTTCTGATTCTGTCATAAAGACACTCCATGATTGGGAAATAGTGTAAGAATTCTTGGGGTTTAGAGTGCTTGCGATTATTTAAATATATCTGGTTTTGGATAACGTAAATAATTCTTACTTTTTGATGCCTATCCAGTATTTTACAGGAATAGACTTTTTGCTTCTGCTGATTACATTTTTCTCCAAAAAAACAAATTTACCAGTGTATTTTACCAGCGTATAATAATAGTCACGAGACTAAATAATGCAACTGCTCAAATGAGATGCGATGAGATTTTTATTGCAACAATTACAGGCGTGACTAAAGGTATCAGCAATAGAGGTAGCTAATTACTCTGGAAGGTTTTCCAAGTACTGGATACTACAAACATTTTTTCCTGTTTTATTTTTACATTATTTAGGAAAGTCAAAAACATCATCATTTTGGGTAGAAACGAATTTTTAGGGGCTGAAATACATAGGGTAGAAACGAATTTTTAGGGGCTGAACTCTTCTTTTTTATTTCCTTTGCCTGCCAGTTAAAATTCGATAGTATCAGACCGGGGATCTGCAATAGATCTCAGTTCGGAACCGATGAGATTTACCGCAAGAACAAACAGCATGATCATGCCTCCTGAAGATAAAGCCATCATAGGTGCAGTCTGGAGGTATACAAGTCCATCTTTCAGGATTGTTCCCAGTTCTGGTGTAGGAGGCTGAATTCCAAGCCCTAAAAATCCAAGCCCGGAAATTGAAATAATCTTGGACCCTAATCCAAGAGTTGCGATCTCAATAATAGGTCCGTAACTGTTGGGAAGAATATGGTGGAAAAGAATGTATTTATCCGATGCTCCAATTGCCCTGGCTGCCTCGACGAATCCGCTATTTTTCAGTGAAAGAGTTGATCCCCGGATTAATCGTGCATATTTTGCCCAGCCAGGAATGGAAAGAGATAGAATAATTCCTGCAGGACTTGGGCCTACAACTCCTACAATCGCAATTGAAAGAACTATACTGGGGAAGGCAAGAAAGATATCTGTCAATCGCATCAAGAAAGCATCATACCTGCTGAAATAACCTGCATACATTCCTATGATAATTCCTGCAGGCACGATAATTAAAGTCGAAATAACTGCAATGAAGAATGAAGTCTGTGCACCATATAATATACGGCTGAAAATACACCTTCCAAACTGGTCTGTCCCAAGAGGAAAAGATGCTGATGGAGGAGATAACTTTTCTTCAAGATGCATCTCTGCAGGGTCATGCGGGGAAATCGCCGGAGCCATTACAGCCATCATGGAGATAAGAATAAACAGCAGAACTCCTATTGTAAGCGTTACATTGCTCCGCAAAACTCCCCATACTCTTTTCATTTCGGAAACTGCCAGTTTTTCGTCAAAGTATGAGTGTTCCATATATATTCTCCCTATTATTCCCCCTGAGCCCTGACTGATGGGTCAAGATAAAGCTGGGCTAGGTCAACAAAGAGATTAATAAGCACTATGATCACCGCGAAGGTAAGCATACATCCCTGCATCACCATGATGTCCATCGAAGAAACAGAGCTAACAAGAAGCCATCCAAGTCCTGGAAGTGCAAAAATAGTTTCAATGGTAACTGCCCCTCCGAAAATCCATCCGAACTGAGTTCCCATATATATAATCACAGGGAGAAGTGCATTCTTTAGAGCATGTTTTTGAATAATTTTTTTGCGGCTGAGCCCCTTTGCACGTGCTGTCCTTATATAATCCTGCTCAAGCGTTTCAATCATGCTTGTCCTCATGATACGCATTGTAATTGCAATAAGGCCAATCGAGAGAGTCAGGGATGGAAGGATAAAGTATTCTATTCCTCCTGTTCCTGCAACCGGAAAGATGTCTAGATAGATGCCTCCGATGAGCATAAAAACTATAGCAATAAAATACTCAGGGATCGAGAGGCAGACTATTGAAGTAAGCCTGCAGAGGTGATCTACAGGCCCGTTCTGTCTCAGAGCTGCTGCAATTCCAAGAGGGATAGCTATAATAGCCGAGAATAACATTGAGAGAGAGGCTAGATAGAAGGTCGTAGGCAGAGCATTTCTGATCTCTTCAATAGTGCTCCTTTTTGTCTGATAGGAATATCCCAGGTCCCCATGCACAACCCTTGAAATCCATTTTAGATAACTGACATACCAGGGATCGTCAAGCCCCATCTCTTCATGAAGTATGGCTACCGCCTCTTTAGGTGGACTTTCGGTACCAAGAGTAGCCCTGAGCGTAATTTCAGCTGGGTCCCCTGGTGAAAGAGAAATTACTGTAAAAGTGATGAGAGATATCCCTACCATGACCTGTATCATTTGAAACAGACGGTTCAGTATAATTCTACGTATCATTCTTACTCAAACTCTTTTAAATGAAAAAGTGGTGGGTAGAATACCCACATCAGGAAATTGAGACATTCTGAAGGTCGAAAGAGTACTCTGTAGGATGGAGACGATATCCCTTTATGTTCGAAGTTGTGACGTCGATATTAACGTAGTAGTTAAGATACGCAACCGGCGCTTCTTCGACAACAATTGCCTGAACTTCATCATAGAGTTTTTTTCTGGCAGCTTCATCGGAAGTAGTTCTGGCCTGCTCAATCAACTGATCTACAGTGTCGTTGTGCCAGCGATATGCCCCCCAACCGTCGATTGATGTGCCGCTTGAGTGATAGTCCGTCATCATTATCTCATCTGGATCAGGTACGAAAAATAGTCCTCTTCCTACAAGGTAAATATCGAAATCTCCTTTATTCCTCTGGGTATTTGCGGCATCGGTATTGAGGACCTTAAGTTCTGTCTCTATGCCTACTTTCTTAAGCTGCTGCTGGATCACCTCAGCGATCGACGGCAGTTCTGCTCTTTCAGAATAAGTAACTAATGTAATCTTCATAGGCTTGCCATTTTTATCACGGATCCCATCACCATCCGAGTCGGTCCATCCCGCTTCATCAAGGAGTGTTTTTGCTTTCTCCACGTCGTAAGTATAAGGGGCAATATCCTTGTTTGCCCAGTAAAACTGAGGAGGAAAAAGCCCTGATGCTGTGGTTCCGTATCCGTAAAGGACAGAATTCACTATTGCTTCCCGATCTATAGCGTAATTAACAGCCTGACGTACCTTTTTATCTTTGAAGGGCTCCTTTTCCGTATTGAACGTTATCATCCTTACACGAGCGATAGGCTCTTCAAGGACTGTATAATCAGCCTTTTCGGTATATTTATCAGCAACATCGGGCGAAAGAATCATTGCTATCTGAATGTCCTTACTGTCAAGGAGCATCTTTCTTGTAAGTACTTCAGGAATTACCCGGTATACCACTTTATCAACTGAAGCAACATGTCCCCAGTAATTGGGATTCTTGACGAGAACAATTTCTTCGTCCGGTTTCCAGGATTCAAAGATAAAAGGCCCGGTACCGATAGGCTTTGTGACATTTCCGCTTGCATCATAAGATCCGGGGGCAAGAGCAGCACTTTCTCCTTTGGAAAGATAGGCAGGAAGTGCAGGGAAAGTTGAATTGAGATTGATTACCAATGTCAGGTTATCAGGAACCTCAATAGACGTTACAGGAATTTTTCCGAATGTTGATGCCGATTGGATAAAGGACCTTTCGAGTGATTTTTTCATTATTTCGGCTGTGAAAGGTGTCCCATCATGGAATAAAACGCCCTCTCTCAATTTGAATGTCCATTTTTTTCCATCACTGGAGACTTCCCATGATTTTGCAAGATTTGGGATAATCTTTCCTTCATAATCAACTCCTACGAGAGTTTCTACGTACCCGAGCCTTTGAGGAACAGTCCCCGATATGTGAGGATCAATAGAGGTGGGACTCCATTGACCTGAGACAAATAATGTTTGATTATCTCCTTTTTGTTCTTTGTCTGTACAGCCGGCTCCCAGGACAACTAGAGCCAGTAGAATAAAGAGAATTCCCTCTTTTCGTTTCATATTTACTAATCACACCTGAGACTGTTATGTATCAACATCAAATTCTGCAAAAACTTACATACACAAGAAGTTTTGGAGTAATCATCTTAATTTTGGATAACCTGTTGGGATGGAGAATTCGTTGAGACAATACGGGATAATTTATTGGAGTAAGCACTCCGATTGTAG
Source organism: Methanosarcina sp. A14 (assembly GCF_001729375.1). Lineage (NCBI taxonomy): Archaea > Methanobacteriati > Methanobacteriota > Methanomicrobia > Methanosarcinales > Methanosarcinaceae > Methanosarcina > Methanosarcina sp. A14. The sequence goes on from NZ_LZPK01000374.1 coordinate 40,478, forward strand.
TTGTACCGCTAAAATCTATCAGGGATATATCAAAAGTGTACGATTAATCAAGTGAGAGTGTACGATTAATCAAGTGAGAGTGTACGATTAATCAAGTGAGAGTGTACGATTAATCAAGTAGGCGAAAAGTTATGGCAACGAACCCGTCTATCTTCATATTCCACCATTTCAGGGCTGTGAAGGCATTTTTCTGTCTTTTCCGGGCAGAATTGATAATATACGCATGAACCTGGAATCTTTGTCCCTTGAAGTTCAGATGGTGGTAAGGAACCGGAATCAGAGACAGATGTGATTCTGCAAGTAAATGGGTGGTATGGCCTATCCAGAATACCCTGTCCCTCTTCTACTATCTGCCCGGCAAACATTACAGCTGTCCGGTCTCCAATAGCGTGCGCAAGCCCCTGGTCGTGAGTAATGAAGAGAAGGGCACATCCGAGGTCTTGCTGGAGTGCTTTCAGGAGGTGTATGATAGATGCCTGAGTGGAGACATCAAGCATTGAAGTAGGTTCGTCACATATGAGAAGTGAAGGCTCAAGTGCAATAGCACGAGCAATAACAGCACGTTGCAGTTCTCCACCGCTGAGCTGGTGAGGATATCTGGCTGCCTGCTCAGGTTCGAGCCCAACGAGCCTAAGAAGCCTTTTTAGCTCTTCATACATCTGCCTTCCGTGTAACGAATCAGGATGTATGCGAAAAGGTTCGCAGATTGAGTAAGCTATCGTCCACCTGGGGTCCAGGGAGCTTTCAGGCTGTTGAGGCACAATCTGAAGTTTTTTCCGGACAGAGCGGAGTTCTTTCCCTTTCAGTCTTGTAAGAGCCTGACCCTCAAAGAATATCTCTCCCCGTGTTGGAGGAATAAGCAAGAGGAGCAGTCTTGAGAGAGTAGACTTTCCACATCCGCTTTCTCCTACAAGAGTAAGGGTTTCTCCTGCTTCGATCCTGATATTTACATTATCAACAGCGATGATCCGGTTTTTTCCTGGAGAATTGGGAGCGAATATCTTGGTCAGGCCTCTTCCTTCAATCATGAGACTTTCTCCCTTCAATCATACAGCCAGCACCTGACAGCCGATCCTTCCAGAAGATGAATAAGAGGAGGTTCGACCCTGCACTTTTCTATTGCAGATGCACATCGAACCCGGAATTTACAGCCTCCATCGTTTTCTTCTGAATCTCCTGTTACGGATGGTATAGGGTGAAGACCGTTTTCAGGGAGCGAACGAAGTAACCCTCTGGAATAAGGATGCAGTGGCCCATCAAAAAATTCCTGCCTCCCTCTTATTTCCACTATCCTCCCGGAATACATAACTGCAATTCTATCCGCGAGGTTTTTGGCAAATTGGAGATCGTGCGTGATGATAATCAGAGTAATTCCTTCATCACGTAAAACCCGAAGAAGGTAGGTGATAGCCTGCTTATTCATTATGTCTATACCCTTTGTAGGTTCGTCTGCAATAAGCACTTCCGGATGGCCTGATATTCCCATAGCTACAAGTGAGCGTTGAAGCATTCCGCCACTGAATGAATAAGGATAGGAGTTTATTCTTTCCTCAGGGGGAGTTATTCTGATGAATTTAAGGAGTTCAAGGACCTTTTTTCTAATTTTATTTTTGTCTTTTTCTATATGGAGAGAGATCGGTTCTCCAATTTGGTTTCCCACAGTCATCGAAGGATTCATTGCTCCGGCGGGGTTCTGAGGAACCCATGCAATCTTTCTACCACGGATCATTTCAAGTTCATTTTCAGAAAGGGTTAGAAGATCATCCCCATGATATCGTATAACTCCGTTTACAGTGCAATTTGCAGGCAGCAGCCCTAGTAGCGCCAGTCCCAATACCGATTTTCCGCTACCGCTCTCTCCTATAACTGCAAGTGTCTCGGACTTTTCGATGTTAATGTCAACCCCATCAACCGCCCGGACGACAGTGCTTGAAACGGGAAAATGTACACACAACTGTTGAACATCAAGAATCATGGTCATCTTGCTACATCTGCGTATCTTTTGTTATGAAAATTACAGGGTGTATGTTGTTACTATTTATATTTCTTTTCATATATTCCATTATAATAAAGAAATAAGTTATTATATCTTAATACTAATTTTTAGTTAATTAATAATTTTGAAGGAATAATATGGTTACGCAGATCGATTGGGAGACAGCCTGGGCTGCAGGCATCGGTGAGATGAATAGGCTTTCTACCACAAACTACTGGAATCAAAGGGCAGAGGATTATTCTGATATGGTATTGGCAAGTGACTGTAACCATGGCCGGAATATCCTCAACCTGTTTGAAAAAGAAGGGCTACTGCAGAAGGATTGGCATATTTTAGATATCGCATCAGGCCCAGGAGCGATAACGATTCCATTTGCAGAGAGGGTACGCAGGGTGACCGCTGTCGAGCCTGCAGAGAAGATGGCAGCAGCATTGATGTCATATGCGCAGAACAGAGAGCTTTCCAATGTTGAAATAATCCCTAAGACCTGGCAGGAAGTAGATGAGACAGCTTATTCGAAAAACTATGACCTGGTTATCTGCTGCCATGCACTCTGGCAATTTTCGGATATTCTTTCGCAGATCCGGCGGATGGAGACAGTATCCAGAGGTTACTGTTGTCTTGCTCATGGGTTCGAGGCTCCTTCAGAGACCCTCAAACTAACGGAAGCTCTTGGGATCAATGAAGGTGGGTTTGATCAGTTCATCACAGTTTTTAATATTCTCAATGATTCTGGAGTGTACCCTAACGTTGATGTGATCGATTACACACTTAATCGGCCAGTTACCTCGGCAGTTACCTCGGTTGAGAAACGTGTCGAAAAACATCGACCTCTGAACTACCGGGACAGAGAGATTATTCAGGAATACGTGCAAAATCACGCTAATGAAGGCATATATCAGGTTAATGGCAGGATGGGTTTACTATGGTGGAAGGTAGCATGACTTCCGACTCTCTTACAGCCCCTGTAGATTGGGTTAGATTCTGGGAAGACAACTATGATGCACGGTCTAAAATTATGTTCAGGGACTATGAGCTCGATGACTGGAGTGAAAGGGCAGTGGATTACTCGGAATCCAGGCGGACAAACAATTACGAGTTCGGAGGGTCAGTATACTCTACACTTGCTCTCCATGGAGTTGTTTCTCCTCACTCAAGGGTCCTTGAAGTTGGTGCAGGTCCGGGAACATTTGTAATCCCCTTCGCAAAGAAGGTTGATCATATAACTGCTATTGAGCCTTCAGAAGGAATGATCCGTATGATCTCTCAAAATGCCGTGGAAGCCGGAGTGAATAACTATGATATTATCCCAAAAATCTGGCAGGATGTAAATATTGAAGATTTTAGGGAACGGTATGACCTTACTATCACCTCAACCGTCATATGGATGTTTCGTGATATTATGACCCAGATAAGCCGGATGGAAGAGGTAACACAGGGACACTGCTGCGTGGTTGGCGGGGTAGGCACAGGGCAGACATTTGAAGCCAAACTCTGGAAGAAAATCATGGGCAACAAACCTCGTCCCCAGTACCCGGAATACCCTTTGATCTATAATCTCCTTTACACATATGGAAGAGTCCCTCATGTTAGATTTATTGATTATACAAGTATAAGATCGCCTGAGAACATGCTCAGGATGTACAGGGTTTTCTACTCAATATATACGGAGGTTACACCTGAGATTGAAGAAATTATTAGAGAGGAATTATATCGTGACTCAGGAGAAGGACCGTGTATCAGGAAATACCGCTCCGCTGTGGTCTGGTGGAATCCGGCTGTTCGAAGGAAAGAGTTTACAGGTACTGCCTGAGGATTTCCGGCAGTTTACATAAAAAGTGTGAAGGATAAAAAGTGTGAAGGATAAAAAGTGTGAAGGATAAAAAGTTGTGAAGGATAAAAAGTGTGAAGGAAAAAATAAGGGAACAGTAAATATGAGTGATTGGGAGAGTCACTGAGTGAATATTCTCCCAAATATTACTTTTTAGAAGACAGAAAATGTTATAGAGTCAATCTGTCAATCCGAATTGCTCCCAGGCATCTTTAATATTCATGGCACGCATTCCCAGTTTTTTTGCAGGCGCTAGCTCGTTTTCTTCAGAGTCTCCTATTGACATGACACATTTGGGTTCGAGTTCAAGGCCCATCCTTTTGAGCGCAGTCATAAAAAGCCTGAGATCAGGTTTCTTATACCCTACATCCGATGAGAAGATAACAAAGTCAAAATAATCATGGAGCCCGAGAAACCTGAGTTCCAGTTCAGAAAAAACTCTTTGCCCATTGGAGATTACACACTTGGGAACGTTTATGCAATGTTCAATCAGTTTGATGCTCTGAGGAAAAGCACGGAGTTTCCGTATCGAAGCTGCCCGAAAGACCCGTGAAGCTTCTACTCCCAGGCTGTTCTCGTCAATATTCCAGACCGAATTTTCCCTGCAGATCTCTGCAAAGATTTCCTCTACCTTTATCTCAGGGTACACTTCCCTGGAATTCTCCATTTTCTGCCTGACCTTAGACATATACGTATCCCACAGCTTTTCGGGAGCGATTTTCACTCCCTGATAGGCAAGCCATGAGCTCAGTACTTTATATGTCTCCAGGTTATGTTCGTCAGTATGGATGTCAATGAGGGTCTCATAGCAGTCAAAGATGACCCCTTTTATATGACAGCTCTCAAATGCCTCCTCTCCCTTTGCAAGAGAATGACTAAGAAATGTAACTTCGTCCTTGCTTACCTCAGGTTCGTGATCCTCCGATATGCTCTTTCCTCCCATATCCCTTTTACTTAAGCTTCGACTTCATGTTTTATCTGTAATTAATTGTCTTTAAGCACTGTGCTTCTTTGACGAGATAAGTTCTCATGCTTTATCTGTAATTAATTGCCTTTAAACATTCACACGCTTCTTTGATGAGGTAGTTTCTATGTTCACCCTGATGAAGCCTTGCCGAACGAAGGAGTCCTATACTCATGAAAAAAGGCAAAGTTCTGGTAATATAGTAAAAATCTTTTTCGTCGCTACTGTATTCCCAGAGGAAATTTCCGATATATGGTTCAGCTTTTACCCCTCCTCCCATATGCAGTTCGAACTCGTTTTTAAGTTCTGCAGCTAAAATTCCGAGATCTCTGACAGGATGTGCCTCTAACCAGGAGCTTTCAAAATCAAGGGCATAGGGTTTACCTTTGCAGAAAATATAATTGGAAAGATTGACATCCCTGTGAATCATGCAGCCGTAGTCCCTGTCGAGCAAAGAACTATACCACCATTCTCCAAGTAATTTATTGAAAGTCTCTCTAGTGTCATGATCCAGTTTCAGATGGCCCAGAACATCATGATAATTTCTGAATTCATTCTCCTTATTGTAGAAAGATTTTGTGTTTTCATGCAACTGTCGGAGCATATGTGCAACTGCAGCAAGCCTCTCATATAGCTTTTCTTCGTGTCTGATGTACCATTCCAGAGATTTTCCAGGTATGTGTTCCGTTACAAGGACGCAGTTGAACTTCTTATTGGTTGCAAGAGGTCTTGCAACATTTATTACCGATGCAGCCTTTCTAAGGTTTCGGTACTCATTCATCATGCCTTTATATGGATTATAATCTTTCAACTGGCCGGTAGGTTCGGCAAAAAACTTTGCCATAACGCTAAAATGTTCACCCTTGAACTGGTACTTGCAGACCGTATGGGAGGAGTTGTATTTAAAAACATTAACAGAGCAATTTTTATTCCGTAGCCTATCCCCAACAACTTCTTCAACAAGCCAGTCCCTAAAAGGGTCACCAGGGTTTAAAATATTAACATGGCGAGATGCCAACTCAAATTACCCCCCACTTATCTAGAAATACTCCGCAATTGTATATTTTTTTTCGCAATGTGCTCTTATCTCCAGGTATAATTTTACGATAGAGCAGATGACAATTTTATTTTTTGATTATGCAATACTGATAATAGTATACTATATTTGGAGAAATAGTATACTATATTTTAAACAGTATACTATATTGAGCAAACTATACTATAGTTTGGATATATTAATATTGTTGTTGGTGTTTAACTGTAATTTCTACATCATTTATCCTACGATAATTTTAAAATTGATTGATAATTTGGATTTCACCCAACACAGCGAAATTCCAATTATTTATACTAGCCGAGATTTGCCATGAAAATTGAAAGAATTCTGGATAATAAAAAACAGTTTCTTGATTTATTGCTTTTAGCAGACGAACAAGAAGATATGATTGACAAATATTTAGATCGCGGGGATATGTTTACTCTATATGATGGCGATTTGAAAAGTCTCTGTGTAGTAACACGTGAAGATGATGATATATACGAATTAAAAAATATAGCAACTTATGAAAAGTATCAGGGACAGGGTTACGGTAGGCAACTAGTAAAATTCATCTTTGAGTATTATAAAGGCAAATGCAAAACCATGCTTGTTGGTACGGGAGATAGTCCTCTTACTATCCAGTTTTATAAAAATTGTGGATTTGTTATGTCAAATTATGTTAAAAATTTTTATATTGACAATTATGACCATCCAATTTTCGAATGTGGTAAACAACTTATTGATATGGTTTATTTAAAGAAGGATTTCTAATGGTTTTGAGCATAAGAGAGTTGCTAAGGAATAACTGAGATATAACTTCAAGTTTTCACTTAGGTAATGGCTCTATAATTGCACTTCTCAAATATAATTAATGACAATATATAGTATGAACCTATCCCAAAACCTATTTTGATTCTAAATCATCATGAATTTACAGGATCATTTTAGTGATTAAGTATTCAATTGATTGCTCCAAATACGAGATTCAAAAATCAAATTTTGAGTTTCGGGATAGGCTCTATAAGTACTTGAAATTAAATTTTCATCATTACTAAGTTCCTATCTTCTAATCCACTTCATCCATTTTTGCCCATATTTGCCTTCGACTACAAGCTAAAGGGAAAACTCTGTCAGGATGTAGGGCTACATCATTAATCCTGTATGTGAGGATAATAACGGTTTCTAGCATTGTAGTCATTATCAAGAGAGGTAGAATATCCATCCTCACTGTAAAAAATAATCGTACTCTCATTTTCGTAGTTTCCAGCTTCTTCAAAAAGGTCAGCGATTTTCACTCCTGTCCACTTCGCAATAAAACTCCAGCATTCCACGCAGTTCAGGTCCACAACTTTCAAACCTGTCCCTGAGATGAGAGGAAATCTGTTTCATTGTCATAGGTTCCTGACTGTCCGTTTTCTGAAACACAGCCTGAAGCAGTAACAAAAATAATTGGGAAGATAGGGAACAAATGGATCGGTTTCATGTGTTTATTTATTTCCATTAACTGTTTTCCGTGTTATTTCTTGAAAATATGGGTTCAACATAAAAAAAGGACTATTTATAAAAGAAAACTCTAAAGTTGTAACTGAACAAACGACAATATCAAGTTTTAATTTTCATAGAGCTGTTAGCATGGTTAAACTTTATAATGAAATTCCTGGCTCTTGTAAATGGCAAATAGTCGAGCCAATTAATAAGGGATGGTCAAACGATCAGAAATATTATATCCGAAGTACAGATGGAAGAGAATTATTACTAAGAATATCGGACATCTCTCAGTATGAAAATAAGAAAAAAGACTTTGAAGCAATAAAAAGACTTGATAACCTTGATATTTTGATATCGCGCCCCATTAACTTTGGAATTTGCAATAACGGTCGATCCATCTATTCTTTACTAACCTGGATTACAGGGAAAGATGCAGAACATATCCTTCCAGAGCTGAACAGCAAAGAGCAATACCGGCTTGGTGTGAAAGCGGGAGAAATATTAAGAATTATTCATCAGGTTCCTGCGGCAAAAAATCAGATTTCATGGTCAGATCGTTTCAATCAAAAAATAAATAGAAATATCGCCGATTATGAAGCTTGTGGGATTCACCTGGAAGGAGCAGATAAAATAATTGAGTATATCGAACAACACAGATGTTTATTGAAAAACCGCCCTCAGTGCTTCCAACACGGGGACTATCACGTCGGAAATATGATTGTTACAAAGTCCGGAGAGCTGGGAATCATTGATTTTAACAGGCTTGATTATGGTGACCCCTGGGAAGAATTCAACCGTATTACCTGGTGTGCAGATATAAGTGCTTCATTTGCATCCGGACGCATTAATGGATATTTTCATCATAATGTGCCCATTTTATTTTTCAAATTAATGGCTTTATACATTGCGAGCAACCAGCTTTCATCAATCCCCTGGGCACTCAAATTCGGAAACAAAGAAATTAGCACGATGCTCAGGCAAGCTAAAAATGTTCTGGAATGGTATGATGGGTTTGAAACATGCACCCCAAAATGGTATATTTCCAACCCTGTTAAATAAGTAATGAGTCTATCCCAAAAGCCACTTTACTCTTAATCATTGGGAATTCTCAGAATTATTTTCATGATCATAAGATTGATTGATTATTCAAAATACACGGTCTAAGAAGCAAATTTCAAGTTTTGAGATGAACTCAATTATAAAGCTAACTCGAAGGAAAAAAGCCAGTGGTAACAGGCTTACAGAAGAAAATCTAAAAAATAGTTGTTTGGAAAGTTAAGAAAAAAAATAGAAATTGGATAAACCGGAATTAAATAAAGAATTAAATAAAGAATTAAATAAAGAATTAAATAAAGAATTAAATAAAGAATTAAATAAAGAATTAAATAAAGAATTAAATAAAGAATTAAATAAAGAATTAAATTTCAGGCTTCGTAATACCCAATTTCTTCTTTTGTCAGGTAACATGCAGGGTCATCTGCCCAGACATTCCCATATACGGCTTCAGCCCTTACCCTGAAATTCCCATTGCAAATATCCAGCCATTTGCAGTGGGCACAGCGGTCTGCGTGAGCTTTTATAAGGGGTTTTCGGTTTTTAAGCCCAGCCATGAGTTCATCACTCAGGTCAGTCCAGATTTCACTGAATGGGCGTTCCCGCACATTTCCAAAGGAATAATGTCTCCAGAACTGATCGGCATGTACCGCCCCGTCCCAAGATACGCAACCTATACCTATCCCTGAAGAATTTCCCTGGTTCATGGAAAGAAGTTCAAATACCTCGGCAGCTCTTTCAGGATTCTCTTTGAGGAGCTTCATGTACAGGTATGGACCGTCACAATGGTTATCCACTGTCAGGACTTCGGCAGGCAAACCTTTTTCGTGAAGTTTCCTTGTCCTCTCAAGTATCAAGTCTACAGCCTGCCTGGATTCCTCAAGGGAAAGATCTTCATTTACCATTTTTGAGCCCCGACCTGCATAAACCAGATGATAGAAACATATTCTTGGAATTTTTTCTTTTTCAAGCAGGTCAAAGATTGCAGGAATATCCCTTACATTTTGCTTGTTGATGGTAAAACGCAAGCCAACCTTTATGCCTTCTTCCTGGCAATTATGAAGCCCTCTTAGAGCTGCATCGAATGCCCCTTTCATGCCCCTGAATTTGTCATTCGTTTCCCTTATCCCATCAAGAGAAACTCCTACATAAGAGAGACCGACGTCCTTTAGCTTTCTTGCCAAATCCCGGTCTATGAGCGTTCCGTTTGTGGAAATTACAGCCCTCATCCCTTTTTCACGCGCATAGGCTGCGAGCTCAGGCAGGTCTTTTCTCATGGTTGGTTCCCCTCCGGAAAAAAGGATTACCGGACTTCCGAAACTCGCAAGGTCATCGATAAGAGCTTTGCCTTCTTCAGTTGAAAGCTCATTTTCAAATTCTATGTCCTTTGCCTGGGCATAACAATGGACACATTTCAGGTTGCAGCGGCGAGTCATGTTCCAGACTACAACTGGCTTTTTATCTTTTGAAAACTGCAGCAAGTGAGAGGGAAGCTTTTTTGAGTCCCTTCCATAGCGAAGTGCATCTGAGGGTTCCACGGTTCCACAGTAAAGTTTTGAAATGCCTATCATGTCGATCCGTCAAAATTGAGATTGTTTTACAGAAATCAGTAAACAATTCGAGATTGTTGTCTACTTTAACTTAGCGTTCTGATTGTTTTGTATTTGTAGAGACAGGGTGAGTATATGACATTCACGATTATAAAACTAAGGTTTGAATGTCGAGAACTTGAGGATATGACCAGAAAAAACGAATATCTGGAAGTCAACCGAGAAAAACATTCTCGATTACATATTTTCGATTTGTAAAATTATCTATTTGCCGATGGCATAAAACCTCTTCGAATTTGAGATATATTTGATATATATTTGATATATATTTGATATATATTTGATATATATTTGATATATATTTGATACATCTGACTGTTCCTTCGCCCCTATAAGTATCATACCCGGCTCTCCGTCTCTTTCAAAGTAGTCAATCAATCAAGGAGGCCTGCATTGTTGGTTGTCAAGAGTTGTTACCATCCTGCTATCACCAAAATATTCAATCCATTTTCCTTTTCGCCGGTTAGTTTGATCGGTCATGGTTTCACTTCATGAACTGTGTACTGTTGTTGAGCAGGCATAATCAAAAACATCGGTGTCATGGGCGATCATCGCAAGGATTTGAGTGTTCTTTCGAGATAGAAGACCCGGAAGTCACGACGAGTGGAGTTTTCCATCTCACGAATTCAAAAAATTTCATATTTTTTCGGGTATTAGCAACGATTCCGGAAAAGTAGAGTCTTTTTCCTCAGAGTAGTCAAAAGCGTGTATGTTCCGTAGGAAGATTTGAAAAAGAGCATATATTTGAAAGAGGGCATATAAAAGAAAGTTAAAGTTTAAAAAAATGTAGGACTTACGCAGTTGAACTAAAAAAATCAACAGCATCAGACCAATAACTGTCTAAAACGTGACTTAAATCCACAGTCTTTGACGTAATTGATTTAATTGATTTTGTTCTTCAAGTATGTAAGCCCTAAGATAAAGAGCTCAAAAACGCCTATTGAAGTGTTAAAAACCACCCTGTCTCGGGACAGTTTTACTTTTCAGACATCTGAAATCCGTTTCTTTTGGAGAAACGTATTCCATTATCTTCAGGCAAAATCCGTAGGATCTGCTGTACATTTCGCATTCTCCACATCTTACTGGCATCTGTTCCGTTGCTTTTCCTCCCACATATTACATATTAATTATATTTTGTTTTTAAAATGAATAATTTTCAAAAGTTAAATAATTTACCCATAATTTTAGATTTTTTTAATTTATCTGTGAATATTTTTTCATTCCTTTCATAAAGGATTTCAGAATTACTTAAAGGAAAGATGCGAGGTCGAATGCAACTTAAACTACACGGATTGAGAGCATTATTATGGATGAATTCCTTTAGACTGTTTTTTAACTTAGACTGCCTCTTAACTATATATTTAATGTATAAAGTATGTAGTTTTCACATTCGGTGTGCTTAATGATGACAAAAGCGGAGATATACCCATCACCTGCCCTGCAAAAAAAAGACTACTGGATTATAAGAAGCAAATTTGACATGTATCAAAGGTTTATTTGAATCATTCCATAATTCGTACATTGGTACGACAAAAAACCTTATGAACTTTTAAGTGCTGTTCTGTCGAACCGGTTTTATGAGAAGAGCCCCGACTTTATGAACTCATTCCCATATAACGTGGTTCTCAAAACGATTTAAGTCATACTTTTAGAGTAGTTCTTCAGTTACTATCAAGCTGACTTTTCATAGCTCTTTTTTCATAGCCTTTATCAGAGCTTCGAAAGTAAACTCTTCAGGAATTACGTCCACATTGACACCATATTTTTTTAGGGTATTTCCTGTAGGCGTTCCTATAGCTCCTACCACGGCCCTGCTGAGAGATTCTTTTATGGTTTTCTCTGCTCCCAGCCCTTTTGCATGTTTCATAAAGCCTTTAACCATCATAGAACTTGTAAAAGCAAAAGCATCAACTTCCCCTGCGAGTGCGCGTTCGATCAACTCTTTCTGGATCGTTCCTTCAGGAATACTGAGAGTGTACACATGAGTTTCATAAACCGTAGCTCCGCACTTTTCAAGCCCTTCTATCAAGACCTTAGCTCCAAAAGAGCTCCTGGCAAGATCCACCGTCTTTCCTGCAACCTCGGAGCAGAGAGCCTCTACAATTCCTGTGGAACTGTAATCTTCCGGCAAAAATGGGTTGTCAATTCCTATTTTTATGAGTTCTTTTTCCGTATTAGGCCCGATGGCAATTACCTTGATTTTTTTAAGCGCTGTAATGAAATCTTTCTTTTCAGTTTCAGAAAGCTTGTCCAGAGTAAAACTTATTCCGTTTGCACTGGTAAAAACAACATAATCCGAAGATCCTGCAAGAACTCTTTGTATAAAGGGCTCAAACCCTTCATCTTTTATGCCTTCAAGCCGGATCATGGGAGCGTATAAAGGCTCAAAACCATAATCTTGCGCAAGAGTCTCTGATATTTTCCTGTAGCTTTCCGGCCTCATAATTGCGAGAACAGGTCTTTTTTCTTCTGCCATATTCCTTTCTCCTGTTATATCCCGTTATTTCCGTGTAGGGTTAAAAGTCAGCTCCTGTCTGCTGTTCTCCGAGAATATCGTGCAGGTGTACAACATCCCCTACAACCGTAATAGCTGGAGCTTTTACTTTTCTTTCTTCTGCCAGGGTGGCAATGTTTGCAAGGGTCCCTACAGTTACCCTCTGGTCGGCCCTGGTTCCTCTCTCAATGACTGCAACAGGAGTATCCGGGGCTTTGCCGTGCTTCATTAGTTCTTTTGCATTCCGGCCGAGCATCTTCACACCCATAAGGATTACAATTGTTCCTCCGAATTTTGCCAGGGTTTCCCAGTCAAGTCCGCTTTCTTTTTTTGTAGGGTCTTCATGCCCTGTTATGAAAGTGACCATTGAAGTGCTTTCCCTGTGGGTTACAGGAATTCCGGCATAAGCAGGCACTGCTATTGCAGAAGTAATCCCAGGCACAACTTCAAACTCAATTCCTTCGGCTACGAGCACTTCGGCTTCTTCTCCGCCTCTTCCGAAGACATAGGGATCTCCTCCTTTAAGCCTGACTACCATCTTTCCTTCTTTTGCTTTCTGCACAAGCACTTCATTAATCTCAGACTGTGTCATGGTATGGTTGCCGGCGTATTTTCCAACATTAATTTTTTCCGCACTTGCCGGCATTGAGTCAAGAATAGCTTTTCCGGGAAGCTGGTCATAAACAATTACTTCAGCACTGTCAATTAGCCGGCGGGCTTTCAGGGTAAGGAGCTCAGGGTCGCCTGGACCAGAACCCACAAGATAGACTTTTCCGTAATTTCCTGACATGTGACGACGGTTCCTTTATTATTTTTGGATAGAAATGTGTAATCTGGAGAAGGTTAACGAGTTTTTAGAATATATAATATCCTGAAAATCAAGCTAAAAATAATACAATTGCGTCGCACTTGTTTGTATTGTTGTGCCTGTTTATCTTTTTATTTGAACTTTAGTTTGAACTTTAATATCTCCAGAACCCCTGCATCCTTTTTTACAACATGAAAATTTTCAGCCTCTTTGTTGCCATTTGCTGGAATCTGAAGTTTGGGGACATTATTAGGAGCATTTTTCCGAAATATTGTTTCACAAGTTATATGGAATCTTATTCTTAATAATATATTTATAGTTTTATTATAGAACCTTAATCATTTTTTTATATTATGCTCTAATGTGTATAATGTGTATGTACCCAAATGTACACTTAAATTCCAAAATATAAGCCATAGTTTCTAACATAATCAAGGAGTGGAAAACTTGTCAAATGAACTTGAACTTCTGCCGCTCCATAAGCTTGGGGCATGGAAAGATGAACAGACTTCCGGGAAAATAAATTTTGGGCTTTTTTTACCAGGTGTTTCGGAAAAGGGAAAATATGAACTCTTTGTGAGGGTTATTCATGAAAAGGATCAGTTCCTTCAGGATATACCTCCAATAGACTTTGAAATGGAACATTCAATAGACCCAGCTTACGGGGATTACTGGTCTGCAACGATAAATATTGAAGCTAAAGCTAAGCTAAAGTCCTTTTCTGCATGGGGAACTCCTGGAAAATATGCCTATCGATATTGTCTTAAAACTCCAAAAAATCCAGAGCTTATTGACTGGATTATCGACCCCTTTGCCAGGGAATTTGGGGTTGGGAAATTATCTGCTTTCACTCTCGGGTACGAACACTATACGTGGGACAAAAATGAACTGGAATGGAAAACCCCTTTCATAAATGATATTGTCCTCTATGAACTCATGATCAACGAGTTTGCGGATGATATCAAAGGGACGATTGACCATCTGGATTACCTCACAGACCTCGGAATAAATTGTATAGAACTGATGCCTCTTTCAAACGTTGAGAAAAGGGTAGACTGGGGATTTGCACCGATTGGGTATTTCGGGGTGGATGAGCGTTTCGGAAATCGCAAAGAGATGCAAGAATTAATCGATAAAGCTCACCAAAAAGATATCGCAGTCATAGTAGATTCGGTTTATGCACATACAAGCCATCTTTTTCCGTATTACTATGTTTACAACGAACTTGGATACCCTCAGGATAAAAATCCCTTCATGGGTCCTTTCGCTGAAAACGCTTTTGGAATAAGTACAGACTTTAATCAGAAATTTACCAGGGATTTCTTTTTAACAGTCAATAATCACTGGCTTGACCGTTATCATGTAGATGGTTTTAGATACGACTACGTGCCCGGGTACTGGCTGGAGGATTCGGAAAATGGCTACACGAAACTTGTACAGGATACATACCAGCTGGTTAAGGCAAAAAAAGGCTCTTCCGATCACTGGCAGCGATTTTTTGAAGGAGAATCTGTAAACCTAATCCAGTGTGCTGAGCAGCTTCAAAAACCCGTAGAAATCCTGAATAAAACCTACAGTAACTGTGCCTGGCAAAATAGAACCCTGGATGCGGCCAGAGGGATATATGGAAATTGTGCCAAATTAACTGAGCTTGGTTTCCTCTTCGGGCTCTCAGGTTATCCGACAGAAGTTCAGAACAATGGCGATAAGATTACAAAAACTGCTCTACAATATATGGAAAACCATGATCATTCCCGGTTTCTCTGTAATTTTGGAACAATAGCCGGTGATAATGAACTTTTGAAGGAAGGCGATCGTGCCCTCTGGTATAAGGTACAGCCTTATCTGATAGGCATGTTTACAGCAAAGGGCATTCCAATGTTATGGCAGGGACAGGAGTTTGGGGAAAATTACTGGCTTCCTCAAGAAGGGTGGGGAAGAGTACTTTTGTACAGACCTGTGCGCTGGGAATATTTTTATACTTCTGAAGGCCGATCCCTGGCCAATCTTGTCAGGAAACTGGTTAAACTTCGCAGGAATAACTTTCAGTTTACAAGAGGAGAGCATTACTTCTACAATGATTATACCTTATATCAGTCCCGAAATATCATGATGTTTTCCCGGACTTACGAAGGGGTTTTCAGCCTAGTTGCGTTGAACTTCGGAGCCCAGGATCAGGTAGTTAATTTCAAGTTTCCATCTGATGGTAATTACCGGGAAGAACTTCATGGTCAGGATAATTTAAAGGGAATTTCTGCGGGAAAGAACATCCAGCTTAACATTCCCAGCAACTATGGAAAAATCTGGACATTGGCAGTTTGATACATATGCAGACATAAACATCTTTATGAGGATGAGTATTCAATAGAAACAATTTTAATTCACGATGGGCTTCTTGGATACATTAAGTGGTAATTAATAAATACCTCTTGAGTACTAGTGAGTTCAACATTTGAGTACTAGTGAGTTCAACATGCTTCGTATAACTTTTCTTGGTACTGGAGGTTCTCTTCCAACCCGTAATAGAAACCCATCGGCAGTAATGGTTAATAGGGAAGGAGAGCTTATCCTGTTCGACTGCGGAGAAGGAACCCAGCAGCAGATGATGAGGGCAAAGACAGGGATGATGAACCTGTCCTCTATTTTTGTCAGTCATTTCCATGCGGACCATTTTCTGGGAATTCCTGGCCTGATCCAGACCATGTCTTTCATGGGAAGGAAGGAACCCCTTCTGATTTATGGCCCTGAGGGAACCAGGGAATTTACTGAGCTTTTTAAAGCTCTTGGCTATTTCAACCTTAAGTACGAGGTCCAGGGTGTCCAGTTGAAACCCGGCGATGTTGTTGAAAGAGAAAAATATGTGATCCGGGCTTTAAAAACCGAACACAGCATCTCAAGCCTTGGATACGCACTTATAGAAAATCCTCGCCCAGGACGTTTCAACAGGGAAAAGGCAATTGAACTGGGGATTCCTCCGGGTCCTCTTTTCTCAAAATTACAAAAAGGAAAAACGGTAGAAGTTAATGGAAAGCTCATAAAACCAGAAGATGTAATGGGAACCTTAAGGCCAGGGCGGACTATTGTATACAGTGGAGATACCAGACCCTGTGAGCCCATTCTCGAAGCAAGCCGGGATGCAGATGTACTGATACATGATGGAAGTTTTGCAGACGAGATGGCAGATTGGGCTGAAGAGTCAAAACATTCGACAGCAGGGGAAGTGGCAGCCCTCGCAAAGGAGGCAGGAGTCAGGAGGCTGATCCTTACCCATATAAGCTCCCGGTATACCGATGATGCTGAACCTCTCTTGATAGATTCAAAAAAAGTGTTTGAAAACGTAATTATAGCTGAAGATCTGATGGAAATTGAAGTCCCGTACAGGTAGAAATAAGGCTTAACTCTTTTTTATTCAAAAAATTATAGTTGTAACAACTAAATTACAGGTTATTCTATGTAACAACTAAGGTATAGGTTATTCTATGTATTATATGAGAGTGACATAAATTAAAGTGACATAAGTTAGAGTAATACGAATAGAATATAATATTTGAAGTGTTTTCCAAGAAACTCTAAGTCTTTAGAGAAAGACTAAGGAGTTTCCAAATTTTTGTACCCGGACATTTTAGCGAAAAGAAGCTATAGCAGATATAATCTGCATTGCAAAAGAATTGGAATAATTCAGACGAGAGTCCAATCCAGTTTTTTGTTTTCAGCATCGTAAAGTGTGACCTGCATGGTTTTGTCTTCAACTTCATAGATAGGCTTGATACCTAAATAAAGAGAGTCTCCGGGACTAATATTGAGTTCACCATTCACTCTTCCGAAGTATACTCTGCCTTTTGTGGAATTTTCTTCTATTGTTATACCTTTCCACATAAGATTTTTAATTACATTTACAACTTTACACTCAAACCGATCGACTTCACGTATCTCATTCATAGGGATCCCTTTTAATTTTTATTTCATATCTGGTTAAGAGTTTTAGACTCGTTCCTGTTAGAAAACACGATTTTTATACATAAAATTATTCCTGTTTCAGGTAAAGAGAAGTATGTAAAAACGTTAGACTGAAGCAGGTAAAAGCATTAAATCGAAGCAAGTAAAATAATTATGCTGAAGTAGGTAAAGCATTGATAATCTAAAAAACGCTATACACTAAAGATTATTTTTAAAATTTGACAATCAAAATGTAGGTACTTATTTTAAAGTACCTTAAAATTTCATAGTTTAGCAGTAATGTAACCTCTCCATATCAAACATAAAGCTCAGAAGGCCCCTGAGGTGAATCTTTCCTGCCAAGTTTTGCAAGCGCATTTTCAAAATCCTGATTTGTTACTATTTCACGGTCTTCTATAATTACCTGGTGAAGAGCATTTTTTAAAACCTTTTCAACAATGTCTCTGCCCGAAAGTCCATTTGCTTTCTTTGCAAGTGTCCGGAAATTACAGTCCTCTACCTGCAAAGGAAAAGTCTTTACATTTGATTCGAATATCTCGACAATTTCTTCTTCTCCAGGAAGGACGAACTCAATTTCTTCTTCGAACCTGCTTCTTATAGCTGAGTCCAGAGAATAGATCCTGTTGGTGGAGCAAATAGTACATACTCCATCACGTTCCACTATGCCATCCATTTCGGTCAGAAGAGCATTTACAATTTCGCTTACATCTCCTCTCAACTCCTGGAATTTTCGATCCAGGGCTATGGCATCGAGCTCGTCAATAAAAATTATACAGGGAGCCATTTCTTCTGCTCGGTCATAGAGCTGATGGATCTGGCGAGCTCCCTCTCCCACATATTCTCCTATAAGCTGTGTAGCTTTAACAGGAATGATGGGAACATCAGTTTTGTTTGCAAGAGCCTTTGCAAGCATGGTCTTTCCAGTACCAGAAGGCCCGAAGAAGAGAATATTTCTTGGCGCCCATTTCCCAAAGCGTTCGGGCTCTTCAAGAAAGCGTTCGATCAGCCTGCACTTTTGCTTTGCAAGTTCCTGCCCGATTACGTCTTCAAATTTAACGCTACTCTTTATTTCTGCCGAGGAAGGAAGCCCATTTTCCTCTTCAGTTACAATAATTGAGGTTGAACTTCCTATTATGGAGTCTGCAGGTTCCACATCTATGATGCGGTAAGCAAAATCCGGGAACATCCGCCGGTCAAAGAGATAATCTCCCTTACGAGCAACATATCCGTTCCACTGTTCCCGGGCATAGAATTCAAAAACATCCCGATTTTCAATAACAGGATACTCATCCATCATGCCGCTTAACGGATAACCTTCAGGCTTCAGGATAAGAAGCTCAGAGGTAGATCTCCCAAACTCGGTATTATTTTCATGAGTCTTTTTCGCGTTCACTCTTTGTGAGACTGGTCGCACTTTGTAATCAACTCGAATACTTTTCTATGCCTCTATATTACTATAGTACTCCGAAGAGCTAATAAAATTAACCCCATAAACCAGGCAAAATAGTCGACTGCGAAAGGCTTGCCCTCTTCTTAAAGCTGAGAACGGTCTTCTAAAAACCCTGTCTTTAAGCTATTCCTGGGGTAATATCTGTTAGGTTTCTTTTCAGGATTCAGGTAATTGTTATATATTCAGATATTCAATGTAACAATGTATAAGTCCTGTGGAACATCATATAAGTGTAAAATATTTATATGAGTAGCCAAATAGGTTATTTGTTATTTGAAATGTGTTTGAACTAACGGTTGTGTAATTAATAACATATAACAGGCTTTCTAAAGATTCTAATATTGGAATTTTGAGGTTGTGTTTCTATATAGTACACATGAAGGTCTGATCTAAAAGAGAAAGCTAATATATTAGATAAATAATATAAAACTTATAATTATTGAATGAAACGTATTTTCAAACTGTTTGAAAATCTATCAATGATGTTGAGTAAATTGCCTGACTAATATATTTATATATAGAATATTTGTATTAAGTATTAAATTGACAGCAACAAATATTATGTCGGTAATACAGCAGACTAACGACTTAAAAATGTAGTGCCTAAATAAGGCAGTTTCAGAGTATGATTTTTATGTTTACTATGGAGAACACGGAAGGTTTCGACCAGAAAACTCTTGATAAGATGAATGCTGAAGTCAAGAAAACTATGAGCAAGCACAATCCTAAATCAAAAGATTACAAAAAATTATTTGAGCAGGTTGAAGATCAAATCTTCGACAAATATTGCTCTGAGGTATTCAGGCCCTCTCTTAAACTTTGATAATTTACCATTTTGGATTTA
>NZ_LZPK01000375.1:0-21041 GCF_001729375.1 Methanosarcina sp. A14
TTTCCGATATTTTCATTTCCTGTATATTCATTTTCGGTATTTTTATTAAAATTTTCGTGCATCTGAAGAAGTTCCCGGACTTAATATAGTCTTTTAGGACTAACTATTATATAGGCTAAGGGATGATAATATACTGTCTGTATCTGTATGCAGAAAGAAGTTCTGCATGATTACCTGTCCTTCTGGATTTATCATTCACGGGGATTTAAGCAATGATGAATTCGGAAAAGACAGTAAAACTCTAAAAAATCTGGACTTCTGCCGTTAGTCGGCATTTGGGGGCGTGCTGGTCAAATCCGCATTTGTGGAGATGGCACCGGAGAATAGACTTGTTTTCCCTTGAGCTTTGCTCTCAAAAAGAGATCCCGGATGCTGTAAAAAGCTGCCCTGGCTTCCGGGAAGGGGTATTGGCAGCGCGAAAATAAGAGGAGTGGTAAAAGATGTTATTCATGGACGTTAGTACCTGGGACCCTTCGAACCGCGATAAGATCCTTGAGCATTTTAAGAAACTGGAGATTCCAGAAGGAATCGATATCATTAACCAGTGGGTTGACCTTTCCGGAAACCGTTATTACATCCTTTACGAAGCCGAAAGTGCCGAAGCTTACGGAGCTTTCAACCTGCCCTGGTCGGATGTCTGCGTAATTGACAGCGTGCCGGTTATGGAAGCTTCCGAATTTATGCAGCTTCTGCCCAAATACCAGAAAAAATAAATTTTATGATTAAGTAAATTTTAGAACTTATTGATACGATTTTACAGAAAAAGGTCCGATGAGCTTCACGTTAACTGGCTCATCGAAAAATCTTTATTTTATCAGCCTTGAAAGTCATAGCTTTCTTGAAGCCTTTTTACTGATTACATTAAGTTTTTAGCATACTGGTTTAGATTTTAGCATTACTGTATTGGAGTTTTAGCATTACTGTATTGGAGTTTTAGCATTATTGTTTTTAGCATTATTGTTTTTAGCATTACTGTTTTAGATTTTTAGCATTACTGTTTTCAGATCAAGATATTCAGAAAGAGCATCAGGACCGTTTTCTCTTCCAATCCCGCTCTCCCTGGTACCCCCGAAAGGAACTTCAGGAGCAACCTTAAGGTGCTGATTAAGCCAGATAATTCCTGCATTCAACTGTTCACATCCTGCACGAGCTCTATCAAGGTTTTTTGTCCAGATAGAGGCACCAAGCCCATAGCAGGTATTATTGGCTTCTTCAATTGCTTCATCAAGATCTTTCACTCGGACTACAGGTAGGACCGGACCGAATACTTCTTCATTCAGAAGCCTGGATTCTCTGGCCACATCTGTAATAAGTGTGGGCTCGAAAAAATATCCTTTACTACAGGAGCTTCCCTCTGGAACTCTGCCTCCTGTAACTATTCTGCCTTCATCCTTTTCTTCGACGTCTGCAACAAGCCCTTTTATATATTCCCATTGCCTGCGGTTGTTAAGAGGTCCCATGTCGATGTTTTCCTGCAGCCCGTTTCCAACCCTTAAATTTCGGATGCCCGCTTCAAGCTTTTTTATAAACCCTTCAGCTACGGATTCGAAAACAAAAAGCCTCTTTACAGCAGTACAGGCCTGTCCGCAATTGTAAAATCTTCCCCTGAGAGCCCCTGCGACTGCAGCCTCCAGGTTAGCATCATCACAGACCAGCATTGGATCACTGCCTCCAAGCTCAAGGGTTACTCTTTTCATCCCGCCGGCTGCAAGCTCTGCTACACGTTTCCCGGTTTTCACTTCTCCGGTAAAGGAGATTTTTTTAACCTTCGAGCTCCTAACCAGGCTTTCTCCCACAACCTCACCAGGGCCTGTAACGATATTGAGCACACCTGGCGGAAGCCCTGCCTCGTTGAGGATAGAAGCCAGGACAAGGTTAGTAAGAGGGGTATTGCTTGCAGGTTTCAGGACAAGCGTATTTCCTGAAATCAGGGCAGGACCTATTTTCCATGCCATAATAAGAGCAGGCATATTCCAGGGAATTATAGCTGTACAGACTCCCAGAGGCTTCTTTACAGTAAAAGCGTATCCATTTTGAGGAATTGGAACAAAATCTCCGTGAAAACTGCTTGCAAGCCCGCAATAATACTCAAGGACATGTGCAAAACCTTCAATCTCGTTTTTAGCTTCGGCAAGAGGTTTACCCTGTTCCCGGGTAAGTAGAACAGCAAGTTCATCCTTTCTCTGCCTTACAATTCCCGCAGCTGTGTAAAGAATCCTGGCTCTTTGCTGCGGAGATGTGGAAGCCCAGCCATTAAAAGCTGACGATGCCGATTCAACGGCTATTGCCGCATCATCTTCCGTGCCTTTTGGAACCCGGTCAACAAGTTCACCTGTTCCCGGGTTTATGATATCAAAAAATTCGCCGTTGCATACGTCCACAGCTTTTCCATTAATCTGCATTTTCATATATATCAGTACTTACAAAGACCTATTTTAAGATAACAAGAGGTACAGCTTGGAGCAGGTCTAAAGATTAGATAATTCTTGCTATAACAGATAGTCAACGACAATAGAACAAATCCACTAACTTCTTATCACGCTTATTCATCGATCGGACTATCAAAAATAAGGGGCTTGAATTCCGACTCATGAAATTTAAGTGAGGCCTTACGAATCAACCGCCTGAGAAGTTCTCTTTCTTCAGGTGTGAAATCCGAAAGGAGTGCATCGACAAAAAAAACCAATTTTTCCAGAATCACCTTTCTTACTTCCTTTCCTTTTTCAGTCAGGTAAACCCTGTAAGCCCGAAGGTCATTTTCATCTCTTTGTCTGTACACATAACCTTCTTTTTCCAGGTTTTTGATAGCTCTTGTACTTGTTGCTTTGCTAACTTTAAGGGTTTTTGCAATGGTTTCCTGAGAGAGGCCATCCTTGCGGTATAAAACCATTAAAAAATCAAATTGTCCGCTTCCTATCTTGTAGACTTCGAGTTCTTTTGCCATACATGCTAGATGGCTTCGGTAGATGATGGCGATTGAACCGAGGATTTCTCTTGGATCTACCATGATTTTATCCTCCATTTTATAACACCTGGAAGTTCGCTTTGGAATAAGTTAGTTAAGAAGTAATAACAGATAAAACTAATTTGAAATTACAATCGTAGATTTTTAGATTTAGATCTTTTTTCAGATACTATTTAGAAATGCCTAACACCTTTGCTGCGCATAGCTTTTTTCCCATATAATAGATAATACAATATCAGGCACACCGCCGCAAAAACTGCCATGAACATGTATATTCCTCTATAACCGGTAAAAGGAATAATAAATCCAACCATCAAAGGCCCAATTCCCATTCCTATATCTGAAAACGCAAAATAGGTTGAATTCGCCAACCCCATACGATGTTGCGGAGTTATTTTTACAGAAATCGCTTGAGTACTGGACTGTATAGCTCCAAATCCAAGCCCTATCAAAGCTGCGGCTAACAAAAGTGTATAACCGTGATGAGTTTGGCTAAACAGTATCATTCCAGCCGTAAATATCAGAATTGCCGGGTACATGATTGTATTTTCACCTTTGGAGTCAAACAGTCGGCCAATAATCGGCCTCGAAACTAAAATTACTGCGGCATATACTATGAAAAAGAAGCTGGCTTCATCTACGAGATGAATTTCCTTGGAGTACACTTCAAGGAAGGACACAACACTCGAATAACAGCTGAAAATAAACATACAAACGACTGAAATTGGAATTACCCTGGGTTCAAAGAAGTTGTTAAATTTGAATCCCTTCATTTTCTCCATCTGTTCTTTTGTTAATTCCATTTTATGTAAGGATGATAAAAACGGCAAAATGACAAGGCTGATTGATGAGGCAATTGCACAGGTAGCAAAAATCATGACGAAACTGCCGTACTGGCTAATGAACATACCTAAAAAGGGGCCGATAGCGGTTGCGAGTATCTGACTTAATCCGAAATAGGCAATCCCTTCACCCTTCCTCTCCATAGGAATAATATTTGCAACGATTGTAGCCGTTGCTGTAGTAGTAATGCCAAATCCCATGCCATGAAGAAAGCGGACAGTAAACAGAAGAAAAATATTATTAACCCTAAAATATAATAGCGTCATAATTAAGCTTAAAATAACCCCCACGTAAAGGATCTTCTTATGACCGATTTGTCCGATCCATTTTCCGACAAACAGACGTGCGATAAGTCCGCCAATTATGAATATACTGGCAGAAAAGCCCGCTTCACCTGGGGATGAATTAAATTTACTCATCGCATATCCAGACATGACTATCATTAATAAGTAAAAACTTAAAGCAGCTATAAAATTTTCAACAAAAATGACTATAAAATCTTTAGTCCATAATCTTGATTTTTTTGAATTCATATCTTACCTCTTTTTTCTTTTAAAGATCCCATAAGATTAGTTGAATGTGCCACTTTTTGTGTATTTTAAGAAGCCATACTTGCATTCGGAAAGCCAGCATGTAGGTTTAACGTATCTGTTTGTTGGCCGATCAGACCAAAGGCTGTTTCGATTTAGCCTTCTTTTTCATATGTTGAATTGTTCTCTGTTAGTACTAGGTTCAAATTAGTTTCTCTATGAAACTAATTGAAATCTTATACATTTTTGTCTTATATACAAGTTACTCATGAAATTAAATTAAGATATAAATTAGCAAGTTTGAAAAGTGGCAATACATAGAATACAAAGGAAATACAGAGGAATTCGTAAACAATACAGGATTGCTACAAGCAGCTAAAGAGAACTCAATCATGTAAAACATAAAAAATATAAAATCTGGAGAAAAAAGAAAAATTTTTTTCATACGATAAAAATATAAACCTATTTACAAAATACATATTATCGACACTTCTGTAAGGTAAATAAAGTTGGGAAAACAGGAATACCGACTGCGAAAGTATTTGGAATATTTCAATACCTCTCGGAACCAAGACCTTTAGTGACCTTGCCGAGCTAATAAAAAGCTCAGGTTTTGAATGCAGATTTTATGCATAAAAAGTACACTTCAAGAGAGTGGGGCTTTAGAAAGTGTACATTAAGCAATCGATTTTAAAGGGAAGAGAGCGGTGTTAGAGTATCTTCACGTAATTTTCTGGTTTATTTTTATTGAAATACTGGGCCTGGTTTCCATTCCTCTTGCAGGAATAGCTGGAAATCGGCTTGCTGACAGAGGTTATTCTGCAGCAAGGACTCTGGGAATAGTGCTCGTCACATATCTTGCCTGGCTTTTTTCCTTTTTATGTGGTTTTAACAGACGCACGATCCTTATCTCGGTACTTCTACTTTGCCTTATATCAGGAATTGTCTATCGAAAACAAAGGACCTTACCTGAAAAGAAAATCCTGTTGTCAAATGAGCTCGTATTCGCTGCAAGCTTCTTTTTTTTTCTGCTTATACGTATGTATCTCCCTAAGATCTACAGGCATGAAAAATTTATGGATTTTGCTTTTTTGAACGCAGTTATGAGAACTTCTTCTTTCCCCCCGGCAGATCCCTGGTTTGCAGGTGGTTCCCTTGATTTTTATTACTATTTTGGATATCTTGCAGTAGGAGCTCCTGGAAAATTATTTTCTGTCGAACCGTCAATGCTTTTCAATCTGGCTATTGCACTCACTTTCGCTCTTTCTTTCAATCTCCTTTTTGGATTTGGATATAACCTCACTCATGGAAAAATCAGGTATGGGTTTCTTACTGCCTTATTCGTGATCCTGCTAGGAAACTTGCAGGGAGTTAAAGAATTTATATCCATGTATCTTATCAAAGAAACGACTATAGTGGGATACTACTGGAGCAGTTCGAGAGTTATCCCATATACAATAAATGAATTTCCTTACTTCAGTTTCATACACGGAGACCTGCATTCTCATATGATTGCAATTCCTTTCCAGCTTCTGGTACTTGCTTTTCTCCTGAACATATATCTCAGGAAAGACAGCAACCGGGTCTTTGAAAGTATACTGGAACTTCTGATTTTTTCAGTATCCCTTGGTTTTTTATTTCTTTCTAATTCCTGGGATTTCCCGATATATTTCAGCCTGACATTTGCAGTTGTTTTTGCTTTTTACTACGGGTATTATATCCGCAGTAAAAGCTTATATATCCAAAATAAAAGCCTATCTAGATCCGTTACCGGTTTTCTGGAAACAGTTCTTTCAGTTTTCGCTCTCAGCCTTCTTCCGTATTTGCCCTTTTATCTGTCATTTAAACCGCAAGCTGCAAGTGGATTTGACTTTGTTCCTCCAGAACTTCGTACAACAATTGGAGAATTCCTTATCCTGTTCAGCCTTTTCCTTTTTTTGACCCTTTCTTTTCTCATAACCCGCCTGGAATCCAGAAGAAAAATACAATATTTTCTTCTGTGGATAGGAATATCAGCATTTCTTGCCAAGGAATTGTCTATTCCCCTGCTTGTAATCCTTCTCCCCTTACTTGCCCTTTCACTTTATTCTTTCCAAAAAGACCTTACTGAAAGGAGCAGTGCAGGATTCGTTTCTCTTCTTATAGCAGTAGCTGTATTTTTAGCTCTTTTCTGTGAGATAATCTTCCTTGATGACCCCATTTCCGGGAATTTTGCCCGCATGAATACGGTTTTCAAGTTTTACATACACTTATGGACATTTCTAGCTATTGCTGCTTCTTATTCCTTCTATCAGCTTTATTTCCGCTACAGAGCCTTTCCCAAGAATAACCTTCCTACTAACAGGGTTTATGGAAAAAAAGTATGGACAGTTTCACTTATGCTTCTGGTTCTTTCATGCAGCGTCTTTCCTGTAGTAGCTACCTTTACGAGAATAGAAGATATGAATGCGAAACCTGCCCTTGACGGCATGGAATACATGAAAGAGCTGGATCGTGGAGATTATGACGCTATAAAATGGATTCAGGAAAACCTCAGTGGAACTCCGATAATCCTTGAAGCTTCCTCAGATGACAGCAGTTATAGTTATATTTCGCGTGTCTCGGCAAATACCGGGCTTCCTACGGTTATTGGGTGGGCAAGGCATGAGCAGTTCTGGGGAAGAGACGATACAGAAATCAGGGCAAGGTTTGAAGACGTAAATACCATTTACAGTACCAGCAGTAAAAAAAAAGCTCTTGAGCTCATGAATAAATATAACATAAACTATGTTTATATCGGTCAACTTGAACGGCAGATGTATGATATAAAAACGGATAAGTTCCAGGACGAAACTTATTTTGAACCTGTTTACCAGGGTTCAGTCCGAATTTATAAAGTAAAAAAGGAATTCTGAGTTTTCGGTTTTTAGGGGGAACCTTAAACTCAGAGTTATAGTCACGCCTACAATTATTGCAACAAAAACTCATTGTACCTTATTGAGTAGTTGCATTATTTATCCTCGTGACTATATATAAAAATCTATTTATATAAATCGTAGATTCGCTCCCAATAATGGAATGAAAATAGTGGGGTCTTATCCATTACCAGCGTATCGGTGGTTTTACCAGCTTATAATGAGGCAGCAAATATCGATAAGGCTGTCTTAGTTACAGCAGAAACACTTTTTAAAATAACAGACCGTTTTGAGATCATCATAGCTGAAGACGGCAGCAAGGACGGGACGGACCGGATAGCTTCCAGGCTCGCGGAACAGTATGCTTATGTTGTCCACCTGCATTCGGAGAAACGACAGGGCCGGGGAAAAGCTCTTAACCGGGCTTTTAAGGCAGCTTCAGGAGAAGTCCTCTGCTATATTGACGTGGACCTTGCTACAGATATGAAATATCTGGAAAAACTGATCAGAGCTGTGAGCACGGATGGCTATGATTTTGCTACAGGCTCAAGAATGATGCCCGATAGCGATGCAAAAAGGCCTTTTAAGCGAGAGTTTGCAA
The DNA here is from genome assembly GCF_001729375.1 of Methanosarcina sp. A14. Taxonomy (NCBI): domain Archaea; kingdom Methanobacteriati; phylum Methanobacteriota; class Methanomicrobia; order Methanosarcinales; family Methanosarcinaceae; genus Methanosarcina; species Methanosarcina sp. A14. The sequence continues at coordinate 7,834 of NZ_LZPK01000375.1, forward strand.
GCAGGGGATATAATTTTCTGGTGAGGCTTTTTTTGCATTCAAAACTCTATGACCACCAGTGTGGTTTTAAGGCTTTCAAGAGAGAAGCTCTCTTTGAACTTCTCGATGAGACCAAGAATGAACACTGGTTCTGGGATACCGAAATACTTGTCAGAGCCCAACACAAAGAATATAGAGTAATGGAACTTCCGGTTTACTGGAGACATGGAGGGTCAAGCAAGGTTAATCTGGCAAAAGATGTCAAAGGAATGGGGTCCGAAATATTCCGTCTCTGGAGAGAACTCTCATCCCCGCTCGAAGTTTCAGGAAAAGGAAAATTCTTTTTAACAGCTGCCCTTGCAATTCTGATCCTTGCGTTTGTTGCAACCTTCTTGGGTGCATCGGATATTCTGGAAAATGTGAAGCAAGCATCCTTCAGGACTCTGGTTTCAGCTGCTCTGGTGTACTGTGTTTCCTGGCCTTTAAGAGGAGTTCGTTTCCAACAGATCCTTAACAGGCTTGGAAATCAATACGAGCTTGGGTTTCTTACAGGCAGCATTTTTATCAGCCAATCCGCAAATGTAATTCTTCCAGCACGGATAGGAGACCTGAGCAGAATGTATATCCTGAAAAAAAGCAAGGACCTTGCCTTTACAACTAGCTTCTCCTCGATAACCGTAGAAAGAGTCTTTGATATAGTTGCAATAACTTCCATAGCAATACTTGCTTCTTCAGGTGCTACGTCCCGTTTTGAACTTGAACCCTGGATGGAATCCCTGATAAAGCTGTCCAGACTTGCAGTAGTGCTTTTTTTCTTGATTCTCTTTATTGTTTCTTTCCGAGAAGGCAACGCAAGAAAAAGACTGGAAATTAGAAATTCCCAAAACGGGCTCTCTGGAAAGATAAAGATTTTTGCCTCTACTTTTTTACACCAGATAAGCATCGTTGCCGTACGTCCGAGATCGTTTCTAGCAGTGACAGCCTCTTCTCTTCTGATATGGGGAATAGATATATTCACCTGTTTCCTTGTCCTCAAATCATTTCCGACAGTAGGAGAAAGTGTCTCGTCCACATATATGATATCACTGATTTTCCTGGCTGTAGCCCTGGGAAATATTGCAAAAATAATTCCGATAACGCCTGGAGCTATAGGAACATATGAAGTTGCCCTGACTGCAGTTTTCGGACTTGGTGGAATCAAACCGGAAATAGGATTTACGGTTGCCGTGCTTGATCATATTATAAAAAATTCAATTACTTTAATAGGAGGAGGTCTAGCCCTCTCCGAACTCGGACTCAGGTGGAGAGAAGTGCTTTGTACTGATAAGGATGTTTTGAAAGGGTGAACTACAACCTGGGTAAAGACCAACTTGCTTCTCGAGTCACAGATGATCACCGGCATCTCCAACGAGCTTTAGTTTGACCCTCACTGGCCCTATTGAGCTCCGTCCATTCATCCCTAATGGCTTTACATGGAAACAACCTGATACAGTATATTTATAATAGAACAAAAAGAGTAAACAAATAATGTAAATCAGATATGAGTATTTAAATCGAAGAACCTAAGAAAAATCTGAGTATTTAAACCGGAGAATCTAAGAAATAACTGAAGCACTAAACACAAAAAATTAAAATAATAACCACATGCTTTATTCGAACTAATGGTCAAGTGGAAGAAATGTCTGAAAAAAAAATAATTGAAGTAAAGGATGCATATTGTCTTCCGGAAGATGTGCTTGATGCTGTACATGCGGCAATGAATGAGGATGTGGGAGAAATCGTTAGCCTGTTTAAGGTACTTTCAGATCCCACTCGCCTCAGAATTCTCAAAGCCCTTGAAGTCCAGAGCCTCTGTGTTTGTGTCCTTGTGGACTGTACGGACCAGCAGCATTCAGCTCTTTCCTATCATCTTAAGCTGTTAAAAGAAGCAGGACTGGTGAACTCGCGAAGAGAACGGAGTTTTCAGATTTATGAACTCACAGAGTTCGGAAACCTGCTCCTGAAACATATTGAAAAGCACTTTGAAAAAGCTTAAACATAGAAATCAAGAGGAATTTAGTATCCTCTTTGAAATCTTTTCCATATAGAAATCATTTCCATCGAGCCTATCCTGAAACTCAAAATTTGATTTTTGAATTTGTGATTTTTGAATTTCGTATATGGAACAGTCAGTTGAATACCTAATCATTAAACTGATCCTGAAAACTCATAGTGATTTAGAATAAAATAGGTTTTGGGATAAGCTCATCTAGAAATCTTTTCCATATAGAAATCTTTTCTTTACTCCATCCTTACTTTCTCATAGCTGTTTGAGGGACACTCCGGCCTGGGAAAAGATCAGATTTTATCGGTTGATGCTACAGTTGTGAGCTTTGAGAACTTTACCCCTTTGAGGGCCATTATAGCTTCGGCAAGCTCCTTAATCTCTTCACCTTCCCCATCGAGAACAATCACTTCAAAACAGTTGTCATGATCAAGGTGTATATGCACTGAAGATTTTATCAGGTGAGAATAGTTGTGTTGAATATCTGCAATAGCATTTGAGAGCCCCCTTTTAGTATGGTCGTAAATAACCGAAATGGTTCCGACACGGTAACCCTTAATGTCACCCATCCATTCATAATAAGAAATGTAACTCCTGATGGCATCCCTTATGCCTTCAGAACGAGAAGAATAACCTCTTTTTTCGATAATCTCATCAAATTTACCCAGAAGGGTATCAGGAAGGGAAACTCCTATCCGCATAAGTTCTGTTTCCATAATATCACCAAATAATCTTGGACTTGTTTACGATATAATACTTTAGTATATTATATGTAGCACTATATATGTTTTTTTCACATAGGTACTAATATAAAAGAGTTGATAACAAATATTCATTCTTTACAAATATAAATCCTTGGTAATGGTTTACATCTGCCACTAAAAAATATATAAGTTTTTTTATTTTGGAAAAAGTAACTATCCAGTCTGGAGAAAACAATATCAACAAACATTGTTATTAAGATATGAAAGGCAAATTTATTTGAAATCAGTTTATTTAGTTATTGACCATTCATTGTACTTTATCTGAACTCATCAATATATAACCATTTTTATTTGTCAAGTAAAAACCGATATCAATAAAAGAATTTTGGTTTTACTGAATAATATATAGGAAATGACATAAAAATATAATAAAAGGTAGAAAAAAGTCTTAAATAGAGTATTTTTCAACAGAACTTTAAGAAAATTGTGATTAAGATTGTTCTCAGGCACGAATACATCTACCAGATAAGCGCACTTTTCCGTCATCAACAATTTCATTATTCCATGTGTTATTTCAGTATTCCATGTGTTATTTCATTATTCCATGTGTTATTTCAGTATTTTCTATGTCATTTTAGCATTCTCTGTATTTGTTTCAGCATTATATGCGTCATTTCAGCATTACTCTATACCTTGCTCTCTTCTTGTTCTCTTACCGCCTGTCTACAAGCCTTTTAGGCCTGCCTTTTATCCTGCTCAGTTCGAGCCCCATAGGACCTGTGAAATTGAATACTATTTTAAAAGTGCCTTCGGCATAAGCTCTGGAAAGCAGAGGTTTATATCTGAGAAAAGTACGAAGAAAGTTTTCTTTTATAAGATTCCGATCGCACACCTCAGGATTTTCACATTCCATACTAACTCTGAGTACGGTTTCTCCCTCGTCTTCTGTACCATAAAGAAAAGCCTCATATTCTCCGGTCAGGTAGTCCATGTTTTCACGCTGAAAAACGCCCTTTTCCACATCTACGCGGTTAAAGGGAGTTACTTCTACCCACGCGGTTTCAGCTTCCCGCTGAGGGGTCAGAATTTTCATATGCGTCCTTCCGCAGGGACACTGTTTGCGCGTAAGCACCACAGTCGTGTCTTCGGTATCATAGTTTAAAAGAAGAGTTCCTGCTTTTGCCCCAACAGGCAGCAGTGTGCTCAGGATAACTCTTCCGCATTCTCCGTCAGGCACATAATTTTCGAGATGGGGATCGTAAATATCAACATGGACAAGATCTTCAGGCACATGCAGCCCTGACACCTCATCACACTCACCGCACATCGTGCCTTCCGTGCTTCCATAGGTGTTATAAACAGGACAGCCCCAGATTTCGGAAAGATAATTCCTTGACTCGTCAGCAAAGGCTTCTCCTCCTACAACCAGTTTATTTACACCTGACTCTCGAGGGTCAATGCCCTCTACCCGTAACCTTCTGGCAAGGCTCAGGAGTTTGAATACGCTGCCTACTATGCCTGTAGGCCTGTAAGCTTCGATAACTCGCAGGGGAAATGTGCACTTGCCCTCAGGAATAATGCTCATACCAAGCTGCCTGGCCGCAAGGGTCATGGTGTTTGCCCCTACATTCATCCCATAAGAAGCACAGACAACAACCCTGTCTCCAGGACCAAAACCCTGTGACCTGAAAATACGAGCGTATTTTTCCGAATACCTTTCCCAATCCTCCCATGTAAGGAAAAAACTCTTCGGGTTTCCGCTGGTTCCGCTAGTCTCATGAACTGTGAAAACATCCTTCCAGCCCACACTCCTGAACATGAATTCGCTCGTTTCTGGAGGCTGGTTTTCGCGGATAATGTTTCCCGAGATTATTGGAAGGTCCAGAAGATCATCATGGGTTTTGATCTCAGCCGGGTTCACACCCTGCTTTTCAAACCATTTTCTGTAAAAAGGAGAATTTTCTGCCGCATATTTTACCGTGTATCGTACCCGCTCCTCTACGAGAGCATCTAGCTCTCCCCTGTCCATGGTCTCGATTTCAGGGTTGAAATAAGGTTTTGAGTTGTCCATAGAAAGCGCCCCCAACTGGAATAATAGGATATAGAAAGCCTGTTATTTATTGACTTCAAAGATGAAACGTTTTCTGGAGGCATTTAAATTAATAGTCTCTTTAAACTTTAAAAATAGTAAGGTGGGACAGATAAGATCCGGGTCTCTTCCCTTCCGCCTTTTTTCTCTTTAGACTGCGTTTTATGGATGCGTTTTATGGATACGTTTTATTTCACCTTATTTTTCGTAGATCTTTTCTATTTTTGTCATACTTTGTTTACCTTCTTAAGGGTAAACACACTTTCCTTTTCATATCTTCAATTTCCCTGACAGCTACATTTACACCATAGACTGAAGACATCATCTTACTGGTTACAACGGTTTCAACTTTTCCTACGGCAACCAGTCTACCTCCAGACAGAGCTGCAGCCTTGTCACCTAACAGAAAAGCATGGTCTGGCATGTGTGTATTCATTACAATAGACATACCAAGTGAAGCCAGTTTCTGGACAGTTTCCAGCACAAGGACCTGGTTGCCAAAATCAAGGTGAGAAGTTGGCTCGTCCAGCAAAAGCAGAGCAGGCTTCTGGACAAGAGCCCTGGCAATAAGCACCATTTGACCCTGTCCTCCACTGAGGTTAGCAACCGGCCTTTCTGCAAGATCGGAAATTCCCACCATTGCTAAAGATTCTTTTGCAAGTTTAATATCCTCTGCGCCAGGGGATGCGAACATGGAAAGGTGTGGAGCACGGCCCATGACTACAAAATCCAGCACAGTAAATGGAAAAACCACTTCATTCTGCTGAGGTACGTAACCTATATGCCTGGCAATTCCTCTTACCCCAAGAGAAGCTGTATCCTTTCCCTGAATAAAGACAGACCCCACAGCTGGTTTGAGGATTCCTGCAATACATTTGATAAGTGTAGATTTTCCTGCTCCGTTTGGACCCAGAATACACATGATTTCGCCCTTTTTCAGCGAAAAAGATACATTTTCAAATACTGGATTGTTTCCATAAGAGAAAGCAAGGGACTTTACTTCCAGCATCAGTTCCATCCCATACGCCCCTTCTTGATAAGATATGCAAACACCGGAGCTCCTACCAGGGAAGTTAGGATTCCCAGGGGAATTTCTGTAGCTACAATAGTCCTTGAAAGGTCATCCACGACCAGCATAAACGATGCTCCAATAATCATACTCATAGGCAAGAGGCGGCTATAATTGGGACCAACAATCATTCTTGAGATATGAGGCACAACAAGTCCGACCCACCCAATGACACCGCTGATACTGACTGCTGCTGAGGTTACAAGAGTCGCACAAACAATGATAACCAGGCGCGTTTTTTCCACATCCGTCCCAAGAGCTTTAGCTTCTTCGTCTCCCAAGGACAAAATGTTGATACGCCACCTGAAAAGAAACAATACTAGAGTCCCAATAAATATAGGCAATAATATGTAGAGCAGATCACCGTACCTGACACTGGCAAGGCTTCCCATAAGCCAGAATACTATTTCAGGAAGTTGATCATAAGGATCTGCTACATACTTTGCCAGCGACGTAAGAGCCGTAAAAATAGAGCTCACAATAATTCCCGAAAGCACGAATACTAAAGTTCCAGTACCTTTGCTGACTTTACCCATACTTATAGCAATAAACATCGCAAGGAGTCCGAAAGCAAAAGCCGTCAACTGTATCATCAGATAATTATTCCAGAGCAATATTGCAAGGCATGCTCCAAAACCTGCCCCTGAACCTACTCCAAGGATATAAGGAGACACAAGTGGATTACGAAAGATTCCCTGGAAAGAAGCTCCAGCTATGGAAAGAGCTGCGCCTACCAGTAAAGCTGCAAGTATCCTCGGTAGCCTTACATTGAATAGTACCGTGTGTTGAGTGGAGACTGAAATAGGAGTACCAAAAAAAAGAGATGAAAAAACCTTCATACTCTCATCCACAACTGCCGACAGTGGGGTCTGGTATCTTCCAATAAAAAGGGAGATTATGAGTAATGCGATAGGTAACAGGTACACCAGAGTAGTGCGATTAAACTTGTAATCAGGCATGAGTATACCTCATAACATGCCTGGACCAGATGCCAGAGGTAGGTCTGTGAAATGACCTGTTAGGCTTTGCTTCCTCAAAAGGCATACCATAAAACCTTAGATAAAACTCATCTGCTTCCTTTTTCAGGTCAATTACTGAGCTTTCCGGGTTCAGTTTATCTGCTATGTACATGAGTCCCAGTATCCAGCGAGGGTTCCCGAAATCCCAGGAAGGGGGAATTTCATAGACATGGTGCTCTTTTACTGCATCTGCAGATATGCCGTATTGATGGCACAGGCCATAAAATTCATCTAGAGGACGAGAAAGGAAACCTGAAATAAAAATTGTCTCAGGATTCTGCTCATTTATAAAAGAGGGAGAAACATTTACACCCGGTTTGCCTTCTTTTTGAATCTGTTTATTGATACTGACTCCCCCAGAAAATGCCACAAGGTTATTTTCCATTCTCCCAGCGTTCAGGGCAAAAAGAGGAGAACCCATACAATAATACACCTTATGATTACTATTTTTCGCTGCAAGAGACTGGACAAGTTCCAAGCGTTCACGAATAAAAGAAATAAGCGCTTCTCCTTTTTCCGACTCATTTGCTTTTTCAGCAATAAGCCTGACAAATTCAAGATAGGAGTATGGCTGTTGTATCATATGATGTATTTGACTCAGGGTTTCAGGATTGGAAACCTTTACCCAGATTTCAATTACCCTGTGGTTGTCCAGTATTCCCAGGCATGTAAGTACTGCATGGACCATACTGAAAGCCCGGCTTATCCTGTAACCACCCATGAAACCTTCCTCGTTGAAGCTTTCAGTTGCAGTCGTTCCTTTAACCGGGATATTTTTACCACAAGTGCAGGTGTAATTTATCCAAGATTTTAGAGGTTTGGAACCCATGGGCCCGTAAAACTCCCTTTCTGCAAGAAGGCTACCGCATTCAGGACAGTATGTATTTAATGATTCCGTACCTGGAGAATTGAAAAGATAGACATAGTCTACATGCTCACGCAGAGCGGCGCACAGGTTCTCAGCCTCTCCTATAGAGGGTTCAAGCTCAATCGGAGCATCCCCAAAAGGAATGAATCTCATGACCTGAACCGGAATTGTAGGAGAAATATTAGACAATGCTTTTGCAACATTTATCACGTCGTCTTCATTTCCCCTTAAGTATACGACCGAAGTTTCAATATGCACACCCATATCAAAAAGCCTGGATATATTGCGGAAAACAGGTGCAGAGGACGGAACTCCACAGTTTATATAACTCTTATCAGAATAGCCTTTAATTCCAATATTCATGAAATCTACAAGCTTTCCAAGCTCCTCCAGTGTCTCACCTGTGAAATAACAGTTGGTAGAACAGCCTGCAAGTAAACCTTTTTCTTTTGCCTGTACCACAAGGTCCTTGAAAAGATAATAGTTTGCAGCAGGCTCATTGAGTGTAGAAACTACACCCAGACATCCCTGCTGCACTGCCTTTTCCACCACCTGAGACGGGGTAACCACAGGAAGGTCAAGCGATTTCCCTGAAGCTAACAGGCGAGCTACGCAGCCTGAACACTGGAAGTTGCATCCAGTACTGAAAACCTGAAGGAATTTACCTGAGGGATAATAGTGAAGTAAGGGAATGGTTTCTATAGAAACAGGATATGCTCCAAGATATCCGAGATCAGGGTCCTGGATAATAGTATCACCAGTGCATGAGTAGTTCCCGCACCTTCCCCTGCTCCATTCATCGATATCACACCTGAATTCACACACATTGCACTTCATTTTTTAACCTTCCTTGCTTAATACCATCCAGAATCCCGAATCATTCTGGATTACATGACAGGGAATCTCGGTCTGCCTTCCAGCTTCCTTTATAGCCCGAAGGTTTTCAGGACTGAGACGTTCTTTTGAACTGGCACGCCAATCCGGATCTATTTCGACCATCTTATCAGAAATCTGCGCTTTCAACTCTTTTGTGCCGAAGCCACCTCCTACCCATGCCTGCCCACCAGGAGCAAGGACGCGAGAGATCTCATTAAAGGCAACAGGCAGGTCATTCCAGAAAAATACGGAACCCCGACTTACTATGAGGTCTGCACAATTATTTTTTAAAGGTAGCAGGTGTACATCAGACTGCACAAGAGCAACTTTCCCTGAAATGCAATGGCGTAAGGCTTTGTTTCGTGAAAGCCTGCACATCTTAGTTGAAATATCAATACCATATACCTGCATGTCCGTGATTTCCGCAACAGCAATTCCAAGGGATGCTATACCGCATCCCAGGTCAAGGCATATACCTTTCTCTATCCCGCTTTGCTTGACGATATTAGCAGCTATTACAGGGTAGATAGGGGCAAAGATGTTCTCTGCAATATAGGGGAAATCCGGAGATTTGTCCTGCTCGCTCACGTCTTAGCCTCTGATGAAGGGTTAAGTAGCGCATTCAGCTCTTTGTCTGTGAGATTATAGTGGAAGAATTCCGAGTAGAACTCACGAGTCAGATTGGAGAGGTCCATATTTGCAAAACGGTCCGGATACAGCATTTTTGCAGTCCAGGCAGTTCCGAGGATAAGGTGAGGGCCCTGTGGCCTGTCAATCCAGCAGAAAGGATTCTGAGGAGCAAGGTATACTTTCTTATTTTTCACAGCATCTATACTTGCCCAGAGAGAATCAGAGTAAACTGTCGAATAGAACTGTGGATTTGAGGTGATAATTATCTCAGGGTTCCAGTTCATAACCTGCTCAATTGAAACCTGAGTCATGCCACTCCCTGGCGTAAGCTGACAATCTGCAACATTAATACCACCGCAAATATCAATGACCTGAGAGTGCTGAGAACCTGAAGGATCAGTCATTAGCCCCTTTGGACCTTCGGCATAATAAACACGTACTTTATGGTCTTCAGGAATATCTTTTATAGTGTTATTTATCTCACTAAGGACTGAACTGCGGAAATCAATCAGTTTTTGCGCTTGGTCTTCACAATTAAGAAGTTTACCTACATATTGTATGGTAGGATCAGATTTGTTGACGAAGATAATAGAATCATTAACAGCCACTACAGGAATATTTCCAAAACTTTCCTGTCTGCGCTCTATAGCTTCATGGATTTCCCCATCAGTGGTGTACCCTTCAATTACAATGTCAGGATGCATTTTGATTATAGTTTCATAGTTTCCTGTCTGTGTTCCGAACCAGCCCCCTATTACAGGCAGACTTGAGTAATTTTCAACCATGTAAAGTTGAGTAAAATTATTTTTAAAATTCCACCCTGCAAGTTTCTCTGGAGAAAGCATATACACGAGGATGGTGGATGGCGGAGAAGTAGCTACAACTGAAGAGATTTCCGCCGGCACAGTTAACTGCCTGCCCAACATGTCGGTGATCTGTATCGTGCTTGAGTTCTGAACAGCCTGCTGATTCGCATTTTCTGCACATCCACAGGACGCAACAGCCAGAACCAGAATAGAGAGTAGTAGTATTGTACTTATTTTTCCACGCATAGAAATACCTGACAGACTTTTATAGTTTAAGCGTTATGTTTGCATGAACATAATGTTATAAATATATATTCTAACAAAGAGAAACTAGAAAAACGCTCTTGAGCACACTTTTTATAAAGTTTTTTAGTTTTCATGATCGACTGATAGTTTTCAGTATATTTGCTATATCAGTTGATTGCTCTCAGGGGACATTTATAGGAAAGCAGTATCTTATTTCTTATTACTTTCCATATATAAATTTGCTTTTAGCGATTTAGATTAGTCAGCCCAATTTTCATAGAAAAGTTGAGCACATTCACAATCGTTATTGTTACCGATTTTCGATCTGACACGAATTTATTGGATGAAAGTACGGAAGAAACACACATTTACTACTTATTTTCGTATCTTCCGTGCTTTCCGTGGCTTTCAAAAAATTCATTTTTGATATACTTTAGAATCAATGAACTGAACTCATTATAAGATGGAAAAAGAAAATGGAGAATTATAGTGTTATGCTTCATTTTACATGTGCATAGATAGTATTTAGAGCAGCAGGACTTCTCGGATAGGTTTTAAGTGAACCAATAAAAATTAGTAAGTTATTTATAATAAATCGCATATGAGTAATTTGGTAGTAAATAGAGTTAAACGCAGGGTATAGTGCATTCCAATAGCTACATATTATGAACCTCTAAGCTAAAGACTTAGGGAATTTCCTGAGTCATCCCCCCAACCAACATTCTGGAATGATCTGCAAAAGGCCCGACAGAAAGTGACTGATGCCCCTGTCAATGGCAAAGCAATAGAGATCTCTGGAGGAGAGTATATAAATAGAGGGGAGTGCAAAGTTGAATTTCTCTGTAGCGGGTGTAAGTATAGATGGGAATTACAGTGCAATACTGAACACCCAGCTAGCTGTCCGAAGTGAGGTTCCGAAATCGTTTATCGAGTCGGAGGCGACGGAAGAGAGAAAAGGTTCATTAAGAACGATTACTGCTATCCCAAAAGCGAGGGGAAAACAGCAGCGTTAAACGTTAAAGCAGGAAGTGTGAAAAATGACAAAAATTGCTATACCATCGATGAATGACAGTGGATTGGAATCTGATGTTTGTTATCATTATGGCTCATGCGAATATTTTACTATCGTGGATGTAAAAAATAAAAATATTGAAAGTGTTAAAACAATAAGCAACCTGTCTCCTGAGATCGAGCATAATTGCGCTGCTCCATCAAAAATTTTGGAATCAAATAATGTCAATGCTGTGCTCGTCGCGGGTATTGGCGGAAGGCCATTAATGTCATTGGCGGAAAAAAACATCAAAGTATTTGCAGGAATAACGGGTAAGGTTTCCAACGCAGTTGAGGACTATAATAATGGCTTGTTGCAAGAATTATCTATGAACGGCACCTGTAATTGTTCTCATCACTAAAGGACTTAATTCACAATGTTTGAGAGCTTGAATCAGGGCTATCTAACGAGGTGAAACCGTAAGCCGACAAGAAACCAATTACTTAATAGACCTTATTCTGACAACTCTATTTTTTGTTGTTGCAGGTACAGGTTTAGTTATGCATTTTTTAATACCTTCAGGAATTCCAAGAGGGCAGTATGTAGTATATATGGGATTAACGAAAGCTACCTGTATTTGGATACACAGCAAAGCAGGAATCCTGATAGTTATTCTTATAGTTGTCCATCTTATCCTGCATGGTCAATGGATCATATGTACCACAAAGAAATTTTTCAGAAAAGGAAAGAAAAACACTATTTGTGAGACCAATACAGTGACCGATAAAGTCTGATAAGAAAACTTTTTAAAGATAATATAAAAATTGGAGTTGAGAACATGGATGTAAAAGAGATCAATAAATATGGACAAGAACTTGTAGACTGTCTGAAACTGAAGACTTCTCCTGTTGCAGTAAAGCTGATCCCAAAAGGAGGAGAAATTCCTGAAGGAATGAAAGAAGTGGATGAAGCTATGAGGCACTGCCAGCTGGTTGACAGAGTTAGAAGAACAGGCGAGGAGTTCTATACCCTTATCGATGACCAGATGTGTAAAGGTGGCGCTGGTGCAATGGGCCTTGGTGAAATGCCTCCAAAGGTCGCAAGTGGAGAATTTTATTTTAATAAACTCAAACAGTTTAGCACCCAGGGCGCTGCAAGGCGTACCCTTGAAAGAGTTCCCAAGCTTCCACCGCACTCAACCGAAGCTATCCTGTACTCTCCTCTGGAAAAAGCCACTTTTACTCCAGATGTTGTTGTCGTTATCAGTAATCCTAAACAAATAATGCTACTTACACAGGCTGCAATGTACAAAACCGGAGGCAGGATCGAAGCGAGTTTTGCAGGAAAGCAGAGCCTGTGCTCCGACGGGGTTGTGAATGTATACAAAGAAGGCAAAATCGGAGTCACAGTCGGTTGCAGCGGCAGCAGGACATACTCCAAAATCGCAGACGAAGAAATGATTATGGGAATTCCCATTGAACTTCTGGCTGATGTAACTGCTGGTCTTAAGGAAATCTGCCCGAAATAAATTTTGAAAAGGGTATCTTTAGGCTGTGTAGAGTTATTCTGAAATAATGAACTCCACAACCTGAGACGAATAACCTAATACATTTTGTTTGTTTCATCATCTTGAAGTGGACCTGGATAGGTTTTCCACAAAACCTATCTATAGTCACGCGGCTAAATAATGCAACTGCTCAAATGAGATACAATGAGATTTTTGTTGCAACAATTACAGGCGTGACTATAATCTTCAAGTAAGCATTAATTCATGCCAGTCCTTTCATGAAACTATGTTTTAATAATAATAATAATAATAATATTAGAATAATATCAAAAACAAGATTTTCCATAAGTGTTTACCTGCAGGAAATCAATAGTTTGAAG
>NZ_LZPK01000376.1:0-11763 GCF_001729375.1 Methanosarcina sp. A14
TGAGTTATTCAGTGAGTTATTCAATGAACTACTTATTGGGTCATTGGCCTGGTTGTTTATTGAGTCACTCATTGAGTTACGGACTGCGTTGTTCATTGGGTTATTCACCGGAACACCGCAACTGTGGATTGAATTACTGATTGAGCTATTAGCCAAACCGTCAGGTCTTAGAGGTTCAATTTCTTCAGAACCTTTGCAGTGTGAAGAATATTTTTTTTCAGAAATCAGTGTTCTCACCACGTTGATTTAAGAACCAAAAAAATACTATAAGAACAAGAAATATACTTTAAGATTTATCTTTTTTGTTGTTACTACTTCTAAAACCAATAAAACTGTACTGATCAAACCTTGCATACACAACATAACATACAACATAAAATACAATAAAATAGTTAAAAACCAATGATCCATAATCAAAAAGTTTTTATGATATTGGTATAGAGGCAAAGGTAGAGACCGGAAGTGAGCAAAAATGAAACACTGCCTTCTTAACCTGATTCTTTTTTCTGGAAGAAGAAAAGATATTCTACTACTCTTAAAGGAAAAACCAAGAGACGTTGATGAGATAAAAGAATTGCTTAATGTGAATGCCAGTTCGATCCAGCTCCATATGAAAAAAATGAAAGATTCCGGCCTGATAACCCAAAAAGGCAAAATTTACAGTTTGTCCGAGATTGGAGAGATAATAGTTGAAAATATGCAGCCCCTGCTCAGTACGACTGAGACCTTAGGAGAAAATACTGAATACTGGCTGAGCCACGATTTAAGCTCGATTCCTGAGTTCCTGCTGGAGAGAATCGGCGAACTAGGGCACTGCGAGCTACTGGAACCTGACGTCGGACACCTTTTTGAAACCCCAAAAATACTCCGGGATAGTATTCTAAGCTCAAGGAGACCCTAACCTTTGTATCCTATTTTCACCCTCAAGCTCCTTCAATTTATACCGAACTTGCGGAGACGGGAGCTGAAATTGTACTCTGTATGACCGAAAGTGTTGCACAGCGTTTATTTTTAAATAATCGTATAGAAGCAGAGAAACTGTCCAGAGCAGTTAACTCCAGGCTTTTTATATCACGAAGGCCGACAACAATCCCATCCCTGATTGTAACGGATAAGATCATTGCATTTAAACTCTTTGAAAACAATGGAAAGTTAAGGGACCAGCTAATCCTGTCTTCTGGAGAAAGAGCACTATGCTGGGGAAAGGAACTTTTCAGGTACTATCTGGAAGCAGCCGAACCTCTGAATGAGAAATCGTTTTTTCAGTAACACCTGATTAAGGCCCCGATTGATACTAATTCAGATATCCAGTAACAGATAACGGACATACTCTAGCGGATATACTCTATGAAAGCTTTGTCCTTGAAATCCAAGCCTGCGAAGAATTAAAAAACAAACTGGATATTCAGTCATTCATAGTCTTTCTTGGACTTGCCGGGCACATCCTGAAATTCGTACCTTTGTCCTATTTTTTCAGTGACTGCCTCTGCAAGCGCATCTAGGATGTCACTCAAGCCTTTTCAAACAACCCTTTTTAAAAAAAACTGCTTGCCCGCAACCCTTTTAAAAAAAACTGCTTGCCCGCAACCCTTTTAAAAAAAATGCTTGACCGAAAACCCCGAAAAACGTTTGAGTTTGAAAATCTTATTTCCAAACCCTATCGGAGTGATCAACCGGCGTAACGGTTGATTTATAACCAATTATAAAAACCTGAAAAATAGTAAATTGGGAATATAAGTAAAATTTCTAGATAAAGGCAAAATTAAAATAAAAAGGAGGCAGGTCATGAAATTCTGGTTGCTCAAAGCTGCAGGCACCCTGGAAGATGAAGAACTGATTCTGGAAAACAGTGTAATTACAATAGGGTGGGCTGAATTCCCGGATTTGTCAGGCGTTAGAAATGAGGCACAGGTAAAGAAAATAATGCTCGAGAAATATCCCGGGATGCAGGAAGAGCGTAGTTCTGCCTGGACAGGAGAGATATACTCATTTATCACAAAAATAAAGAAAGGAGACTTTGTGGCAGTTCCACTAAAAACCAGGAACGAGATGCTGATTGGAAAAGTTACCGGAGACTATGAGTATCGGCAGATCAGTGATTTTATCAGACATATCAGGAGTGTGAGTTGGTCTAAAACGATCCCGAAGGGAGATTTCGAGGAAGAATATGATGTTGACCTCAGTTCTCCTGAGACACTTTCCCTTATAGAAGCAGGCCCTGAAAAATTTTTAGAGATAACTGAGATAAAAACCCTGGGGGTCCTTCTTGAAGAGCTTAACTTTACTCTTGATGAACTTGGTTCCCTGAAAGAAAGGTTGCTTGAACTTACTTACAGGCTAGCTGAGACTGAAGAGATTTCCGAAGTCAGAAAAATCGCAGCCGAAATGGGGAAAATGCTGAAAGAAAAGTGAAGGAAAAAAGAGAGAAGAGAGAAGAAAAAGAGGAAAATGAAAGAAAAGAATCGGAGGGAAAATGAAAGGAAAGAATCAGAGGAAAAATAGAAGAGAAGAAAAGAAAAGAAAAGGAGAGAAGAGTCTCTTCTCAACTGTCTCTTCTCAACTTAAAATCTATTTTTAACCAATATTAAACAATAAGGTCATTGAGGTCAAGTTCAAACCCGACAACTGCGTATCCAAGGGCAAAATTGTTTATGACCTCAGGATGGAATTCTCCAAAGACTCCGAGTTTTTTGCCATTGACATAAACATCAGCCCGCCTGCCTTCAAGGAATGCAGGATCTTCGGACTCTTTTACCTTGTAGGGAAGCATCATTTCCCTCATCAGAGCGTCTACAACCTCATAGATCTCGGTAAAGTTGGCCTGCGGGTGAATCGAGACTGCAGCTACGTGCTGGCCGGTTATTTCGTTATTTACGACCTCGCCGAACTCGAAAATCTTCTGAGGCAATTCCCTGTGCTGATTTAAGGCAAGAATTTCAAGGAGGTTCGGAAGCAGGTTTGTCCGAATCATTGTCTGGTCTTCGCTGATCGGGTGAAGCACATAGGTAACATCATCCGTTTTTGGCCTGCACATGTTATCGAAGTTAATTTTTTCGCTGGTAAGCGTAAACGGCATGACCTCATAGTAGCCGAGCCCTACCATTATCTCGTTTACGGGAGCGCGAAGCAGGGAAATCGGGTGAGACTTTCCTGGGGTATAGGTTTCAGGAATCTTTACTTTAATATTTTCATATCCATAACCTTTGGCAATATCTTCTACAAGGTCGTAGTTATGAAGAATATCGGCCCTGTAAGCCGGGACTTTTACCTCGATGGTTTCTTCGTCAAGGGCTTTTGCTCCAAAGCGCATTCTCTCAAGTTGTTTAACAATTTCTTCGATGGAGAGTTCCATGCCCAGAAGGTCTTTTACTTCAGTTTTTGTAAGGAACCTGGTTTTTGGTTCAAGGTCAGGCAGGATAAGTTCTCCGGAATCGGGCCTGATAACCTTTACGAATTCGATCTGGCCACCTCTTTCCGCAAGGGCGGTAACAACAATATTCAGGGCGGTATAAACGGCTTCTCCAAGTCCAGTAACATCAATAAAGAGGTCGGTTGTGCTCTCGGTCACACTTGTAAGTGTCCCGTTAATGATAGGCGGGAAGGACAGCACATTATCGTCTGAGTCCAGGATTATTGGATATTTCTCAAAGCCCCTGACAAGATGGGCAAACCTCGTGCCTTTTGGGTGCTTTTCCAGGATTTCGGTCATGCTCATTTTTTCAGTGTAGTCCAGTGGCACGAACTCGAAACTCGGGTCTACAGCCATATACCTGAAAGGCGGCTTAACGTTCGAAATATCATGCACGCCTATAGACACTTTTTTCCTGTTTCTTCCAAGCCCCCAGTGCAGGTCTTCCTGAAGGTCCATAAGGGATTTTATGGACGAAGATGTGAATTTTATGCCCCTTACAACCGCACACCCGAGAAAAGGCCTGATTCTAAGTATCTCCTCACTAACCGAGATTGAAACCTTTGGAGGCTTTATCTCATACTCTGACAGTCCGGTCTCGATGTCCAGGAAACCCCGCATTGCCCTGGCTGCTCCTTCTACACTGTAAAGGTCAGGCCTGTCAGGGAAAAACTCGATATCTATAGATTCCTCTTCAACTCTTTCGATATCGGCCCCTATCATGGGCGCTCTTTTTATAATGGTTTCCTTATCGGTTCCTGTGAGTTTTTCTAGGTCGTCGTACTGTAAGGTAATTACTGGCATTGGTGATTCATCCCCAAGAGATGTGGAAATCTAATATCAATCGTAACGTTTACACTTAATATTTAGAAAGAATCAAGAACATAATGTATTAAAAAATGTTTAGAGATCCCTTCTTTTAGGTGTAACTCATCGTGAGAATAACTATAATTTAACTCCCAAAATACTCTACTTTAGATTTAATGCTTTTGTTTGTGAGGTGTTTGAAGAATCTCAGTGTGATCTTGAAACTCTGGAAAGCCTGTAGGCTGAAAACTCGATTGGATTGAAAGCCACGGGGGCGAGTTTGTTCCAGAGTCCCTTATATAGCAGGCACAGAAGGATGTCTTAATATTCAACCAATTCTACAACTGGGCAATAAGTATTTTTGACTTTAAATTCAGGTAGGAAATTCTTCCAAAATTCAGGTGTGAATTCTTTATAGCTAATACTTTACTCCCAACCATGAAATTAAACACATTCTTGAGCCTGCCTGCTAGAATCAACTTTGCAGGTCTAAAAATTGTAAGAAATAAGCTAGAAACAAAAAATAAGCTAGAAGCACCTGGGACAGCAATGTTCTGGAGATTAATATTGCTGTCTTGATTGTAAGATCAAAACAATTACTTTTAATACATTTTAGTTTAAATTAACATTCAGAGCCTAAAAAGCAAATTTATATTAAAATTTGTGTATATAAATGCTTAAATGTTTTCAATATCTCTATAGCTAGCCAATAAACTAACCTAATATAGAGAATACTGGAATGTTTGAACAGAAATTACTTGCTTGATATCTGTAATTAAGTACACAAACATTGTGATTTCAATTCCAGTATTAAGGCAGTTAAAGATATAATGCTATAATTTTTCAGTTAACTGGAAAGTTCTTTAAGTAAGTGGATTCGCTAGGTGAATTGAGGATGGGACAGAATTTTGATGAATTTATCAATTATTGCTATAGCAAGATCTTAGGTAGAGTTCCTGATTCTGAAGGGAAAGAACATTATATTGACTTATTGAACAAAGGTGTACCAAAACATGAAGTCTTAGTATCTTTTTTGAACTCTAATGAATATGCAGGGCGCCTAAAAAATCCCTCAGTAGAACCTCATGAAAGTTTGAAATCAGAGCAGAATTTTGACGAATTTATCAGTTATTGTTACAGCAGAATTTTAGGCAGAATTCCTGATCCTGAAGGAAGAGAATATTATACCAAAATATTGAATGAAGGTACACCAAAACACGAAATCTTAGTATCTTTTTTGAATTCCGATGAATATGCTGAGCGCGTAAAGTATCTCATGAGTCCTACAATTAAATTTGCTCCTCCAGGACATTTTTACTCTCCATTAACAAATCTGGATGACATCTTGGACTTATATCAAAAAATCGACAAATTCCGGAACCCGACTGGAATTGAGATTAATGGTGATAAGCAGATAGAATTACTAAAACAATTCCAGAAATATATTTCCGTAATCCCGTTTGGAGATGGTTTCAAGCAGAACAATACCAGGTATTTTTTTAACGGAGACGAATGGTATAGTTACGGGGACGCAATTGTATTATTTTGCATGATCAATTACTTTAAACCAAAAAGGCTTATAGAAGTAGGATCAGGTTATTCGTCAACTGTTACTCTGGACACCTGCGAACTGTTAAACCTTAAAACGAAGATAACTTTTATTGAGCCTTATCCAGAGCTTGTTTTAAGCCTATTGTCTGACCGAGATGATCCTGATAAGCTTCTTTTGAGAAAAGGGGTTCAAACTGTAGATTTGTCTTTTTTTGAAGAGCTGAACAGTGGGGATATTCTGTTTGTAGATAGTTCTCATGTTGTGAAATTTGGGAGCGATGTTCTTTTTATTCTTACCGAAGTACTTCCCCGTCTGAAACCTGGTGTGATTATCCATTTTCACGATATCTTCTGGCCATTTGAATACCCTATTGAATGGCTGGAACAGGGTTCTGCATGGAATGAAGCATACTTCTTAAAGGCATTACTTATAAATAATAAAAATTACGAAATTTTATATTTTAATGACTATATGGGGCAAATGAATCACGATCTTGTGAAGGAATACATGCCACTGGCATTGAAAAATTCGGGATGTGGAATCTGGTTAAAGAAACTTGAGTCTGAATCCTCTGTTGTTTGAAAAAGTATAAAGCAGCAATTAATATAAACTGTTGACAGCTTTCATCCTGCGTTGAACCTTGAAGACATATAAAAGATCCTTGCTAAGATTGATATCTCTTGGTAAATATTATTTGCAGTCCTGTTCCTCAGATCATGAAAGCAATCTTTCAGGACAAAAAATTTCTCCCGTTATCACAGGTTCTGGAAACTCAGATCTCCTATGAGCTAGAATCTACAGCTTTGCGTCTCTTTATACTCTTTATATAATCTTTGCAGTTTTGAGTGTTTATCTTATTTTACTCCTTTAGTTTTCATTATGCGAATTTGGAAAAATTTGGCAACATGTGGACAGAAAGCGTCAAGAATAGCCGGAGGTCAGAGTGTCCATATAGTGAGAACGGAAAAGGGATTCCTAATCGTTTTTTGAACCTGTGAATACTTTTGTAAATGGATTTTCATTTTTTCAGAGATTCTGTAGGGCAAACTATACCTTTATTAACTTTTATAAATAATAAGAAGCTCTCTTCCTTCAAATCAGGAGACAACCGAAAAATGATGATCGCAGGAATTGATGAAGCCGGAAAAGGCCCTGTAATCGGGCCCATGTGCATAGGAGGCGTAAAAATTGAGGAATCCAGAGAACATATCCTCAAAGTGCTAGGGGTTGCGGATTCCAAGAAACTGACTCCCAGAAAAAGGGAACAGCTTGCAGCCCAAATTAAAAAACACGCAGACGGCTTTTTTGTTCTTGAGGTCAGCCCTTCTCAGATTGACGAACTCCGGAAAATTATGACAATGAACGAGATAATGGTGGTCTGTTTTTCAAAAGTGCTCGAACAGTTAAAGCCTGACCTCTTATATGCCGATGCTGCTGATGTCAATGAAGAACGTTTTGCAACCAACATCCGCAAGCAATACTCAAAAACCAACCCTGAACATGCAAAAGAAATAGAAATAATTTCCATGCATCAGGCCGATGCTACTTATCCCGTTGTATCGGCAGCCTCAATTATTGCGAAGGTACGCAGGGATGAGCTTATCGAAGAGCTTAAGAAAGAATGGGGCCTCGACTTCGGTAGCGGTTACCCCTCAGACCCGAAGACAAGAGGATTCCTGTTGAACTGGGGAAAAGAGCACTCAGGGAAGTTCCCTGAAATAGTCAGGCAGTCCTGGCAGACTGTAGAAAATATCCGGGAAGAACTAAAAAAAGCCGAACTGAAGTAAGTATTAGAGAAACTACAAAAAAGTTCTGAAAAATAAAAGAAAGAAAAATGCGGAGATATAAAAAATAAAATTGGAATATATATTCGAAATTTTTAGAAATTCTCAGTAATATAATCCACCATGGACTCGAAAACTCGTAGACCATCGTCTGAGCCCAGGATCGATTCGGAAGCTCTTTCCGGATGGGGCATGAGACCTAAGATATTTCTTGAAGTGTTTACAACTCCTGCAATATTTTCTAGAGAACCATTAGGATTAGCTGCATCCGTTACTTTTCCGTTTTCATCCACATAACGGAAGACAACCTGCTCGTTTTCGTCAAGCTCGGCCAGAGTTTTCTCTTCGGCATAGAACTGACCTTCCATATGGGCAATAGGCATTCTGATAACTTCACCTTTCCTGAACTTCGAGGTGAAAGGCGTATCAACGGTCTCTACCCTGAGGTTAGTCCAATGGCACCGGAATTTCGGGTACTCATTAGTTGTCAGAGCACCCTCAAGCACCCGGGCTTCGGTAAGAATCTGAAAGCCGTTGCAGATCCCAAGCACAGGCTTACCTTCGGCTGCGAGTTTTTTTACTGAGTTCATTATTGGAGTGCGGGCTGCAATTGCTCCTGCCCTGAGATAGTCTCCGTAGGAGAATCCTCCAGGGACGACGACTCCGTCAAAACCTGTCAGATCTTCTTGTTTGTACCAGACAGTCTCGGCGTCCACACCCACAACGTCTTTAAGGACATGCAGGACGTCCTGGTCGCAGTTTGTGCCTCCGAACTGAAGTATGGCAATTTTCATTTTTTTCCCTCAATTTTCAAAGCTTTGGCTTTTTCTTATGCCTTAGTCGCTTATCCACACGCCTCAGTTAAGTTCCTTGAGCTCGATTGTATAATTATGGATAATTGGGTTTGCAATAAGTTTCTGGCACATCTCATCAACTTTCTGGTTTGCAATCTCGGCAGACTCGGCCTCAAGCACGATTTCATAAAGCTTTGCGGTCTTTACGCTACTGACCTGGTAGCCAAGTTGTCCGAGGGCCCTTTTTGCGGTAGTGCCTTCCGGGTCAAGCATACCTGCTTTCTGTTCAATTCTAACTGTTGCCTGGTACTGCATTTATAAACCTCAATTTTAAATTTTGAAATTAACTGAATGTCCCCACTTTTCGGGACTCGAATGCGGGATTAAATAAGATAAGTAAATAATTCTCATTTTCACCATACTAATTATAAGGTATTTGATTTATTTTTTGGCGAGAATTATAGTGTTAGGTTTTCCTAATGTGTCTTTTGTTTATTTTTGGACGTTAGCTGGTTCTTATCGCCTTACCAGCGCCGATTTCAAGGGAAATAAGGATAAAACATATTTAATCTTATGGGTTTCAGTTTGTTTTGGCTGCTGTGGCTGGTTGAGTACTAAAAATAGAGATTTCAATTGAGTCCTGAATGCTTATAGGCTCTCTAAATATCATTGAAATGGTCATTTTCTGGCTCATTTTTAAAACTCAAAACTTCCTATAAGGCTCAAAAATCATCTTAAAATCCAAATATTACTCTAAAAATTAAAACTTATTTTAAAAATCTAAATATTTTACGGGTCTCTGGGGCAACAAGGCTTACTTTAAAAAGGCGCACGTGGCTACATCAGGTCGGACTTTACTGTATAAAAAATACACTTGCTGGAGTTTTTTGTCTATCAAGCGATAAAACAAGGATAAACTGAGGATAAACTGAGGATAAACTGAGGATAAACTGAGGATAAACTGAGGATAAACTGAGGATAAACTGAGGATAAAACTACGCGAGAGGCCACTTCAGCCAATTATGAAAGTTTTGTATGAATTTTAAGGAGACAAAAAAATAAAAAAATAACTGTGGGAAGTTTTAACTTCCCTTACTTCTTATTACTCAGACTTAGTTCAGTATCTGATTAATTTTGCTGTAAAAATCTATGATAACACCAGTTGCCTCATTGTCCATGTTCAGTTGGAAAGTTCGGATTTGCTTACCCAGGGGTTTTTCCTGAACAATACCTGAAAGAACCAAAGGTGTAATAACTCTTGATACGCTGGAATGAGACAGACCAGTTTCTTCAGCTATCCCTGAAAGATAGGTTGGTTCGTTCTGGTTTTTTATCAAGTTCTTAAGAACTGTCATCTGTGCGGTTTTTCCAAATATTTTTTCCATTGAATCCATTGATATCATCTCAGAGGTGGCTATTCTCTATAAGTGATTTCCAGTTCCAATAACTGTTGACGGTTAATAAACTTATCTTCTAATTTAATAGGTTAGAGATCTGTACGAATACTCTTAATATCTGGATTCTCTACTTTATCGAGAATGTTTAATCTCTCTAATTTAGCTTCAAGCGCGTAAGTCGTATATATATTATAACTTTTTATCTTCACTACGAGATTTTATGGAGATTTAATATGAGAAGCGATATCATCAAAGAGGGACCGGAAAAGGCTCCCAATCGCTCACTTCTAAAAGCGACCGGAGTCACAGATTCCGAGATGAGAAAGCCGTTTATTGCAGTTGTCAATTCCTGGAACGATATAATTCCTGGTCATATGCACCTTAACAAACTTGCTGAGGCTGTAAAAGCCGGAATCAGGAATGCCGGAGGAGTTCCTTTTGAATTCTCTACCATAGGAGTCTGCGACGGTATTGCAATGGGGCACGAGGGTATGAAATATTCCCTTCCCAGCAGAGAAATTATTGAAGATACAATTGAACTGATGGTTCAAGCTCATCAGTTTGATGGTATGGTCCTCATTCCCACATGTGACAAGATTGTGCCAGGTCACCTTATGGCAGCAGGCAGACTTGATATCCCTGCAATTGTTGTAACCGGAGGGCCTATGCTCCCTGGATACATCGATGACGGTTACAAGGATTTCATTTCAGTCTCCGAAGGAGTAGGGGCTCATAGAGTAGGCAAGATTTCAGACGACGATCTTAAAAGACTTGAAAATTTTGCATGTAATGGAGCCGGGTCCTGCGCAGGGATGTTTACTGCAAATACTATGGCCTGCATGACCGAAGCGCTTGGCCTGAGTCTTCCGGGCTGTGCAACTGCTCATGCAGTGGATGCAAAAAAGGTCCGAATTGCCAAGGAATCCGGTGAGCGTATTGTCGAAATGGTTAAAGAGAACCTGACTCCCAGAAAGATTGTCACTTTTAAATCTTTTGAGAACGCCATAATGGTAGACATGGCAGTCGGAGGTAGCACAAATACCACGCTGCATCTTCCTGCCCTTGCCCATGAATTCGGGCTGAATCTCCCTCTTGATAAATTTGATGAACTGAGCCGGAAAACACCTCACTTGATCTCGCTTCGTCCTGGAGGGTCAAATTTTATGTTGCATTTTGACAGAGCAGGTGGAGTTCAGGCAATTATGCAGAGACTCTCCACGAAACTTCATCTGGAGCAATGTACTGTCAACGGCAAGACTATTGGGGAAAACCTGAAGGAACTGGACATTGTTAATCCGAAGCTTAATAAAGAGATTATAGGAACTCTTGAAAATCCAATTCATGTTCAGGGAGGAATTGCAGTCCTTAAAGGCAGTCTTGCTCCTGGAGGTTCGGTTGTAAAACAAGCCGCAGTTGATCCCCGGATGCATGTTCATACAGGTCCTGCGCGGGTTTATGACGGCGAAAAAGCTGCTATGGAAAGTATCCTTGCAGGCAATGTGAAACCTGGAGACGTTGTAATTATACGATATGAAGGCCCGAAAGGTGGCCCTGGAATGCGGGAAATGCTTGCAGCTACAGCCGCACTTGGAGGTATGGGCCTGCTGGAATCGGTTGCTCTAATAACTGACGGACGTTTTTCCGGAGGTACTCGTGGACCCTGCATCGGTCATGTCTCCCCTGAAGCTATTGAAGGAGGGCCAATTGCTCTTGTGAAAGATGGAGATATGATTGAAATCAATATTCCTGAAAGAGCCCTGAACCTGAAAATTTCAGACGAAGAACTTAAGCAACGGAAAGCTGCCTTCATACCTCCAAAAACTGAGGTCACAGGTTACCTTGCCAGGTACCAGCGCTCAGTCCATTCCGCAAACACAGGCGGGATAGTTGACTAAGTTGTCTGATTATGTTTAGAAGTATTGCGTGTTTGGAGAGCTTTTTTCTCCATTACTTTTTTTAATTATTTATTACTTCAAGTGCTTTTGTAGATATGATTTTAGTACTAGGACTTACGCAGTTA
>NZ_LZPK01000377.1:0-13107 GCF_001729375.1 Methanosarcina sp. A14
TGTTTTGATAGGCTGAATAATTGCAGTTAGGTAAACAATAAGTTAGGAAAGCAATAAGTTAGGTAAACAATGAGTCAGGCAAGCAATGAGTCAGGCAAGCAATGAGTGAGGTAAGCAATAAGTAAGGTATAAGCTAAAAGTTAAGTTTGTTCAGGATTCTGTGATTGTCTTTTCGCTTAAATGAGCTTATCAATTTATTCTGGACTCGCATGAAGTAGATAAAAAGAAAATAAGGATAATAACAGGATTTTTATCCATAAATTCGTTAAATTATGGCTATTTTCCCAATTTGGAAAGAAACAGGACGAAGTTTTCAAATAATTTCGACACCTTTATTAGCAGTCTGGCACTCATAAAGGATTTAAAAAAGCGAACCATAAAAACAGAACCGGCGAACAAAACCTTTTTTCATAAGTTCAGGACGGAGACTATAAAATGAACCCCGGCTTGCTTGATCTTATCCTGTTTTCAGAAAAGAGAAAAGATTTTCTTCTGCTCCTGAAAGAAGGCCCTAAGGACATCGAAGAGATACTTGAGGAGCTTCAGGTACCGAGGACGGCTCTTCTTCCTCAGATAAAGAAGTTAAAAGAAGAGGGTCTGGTAATACATGAAGAAGGAATATACCAGCTTAGTGCAATAGGGGAAATCGTCGTTGAAAAAATGCAACCCCTGATTGAGACCCTATCAGTGTTTGAGAAGAAAGAAGAGTTCTGGGCCGACAGAAAGCTTGCCCCTATTCCACCCCATCTTGTAGATAAGATAAACGAGCTTGGAAACTATCGCCTCATAGAACCGGATCTTAGTCATACTTTTGATCTGAACCCGGAGTTTGTAAAAAACCTTTCTAACTCAACCTATATCCACATGTTTTATTCGTATTTTCATCCTCAACTTCCGGCTCTTGTTCTCATCCTTGCACGAAAAGGCGTTGAAATTTCCCTTGTTTTGAGTGAAGCTGTATACTTACGGCTTGTAAAAGATTTCAAAGCAGAAGGAAAAGAATTTCTCAAAATTGAAAACTCAAGTCTTTACATTCTGGAAAAAAAAGAAATTGAAATCCCCGCGCTAATTGCTATATCTAACGGAATAATGACTATGGGCTTGTTTAACGAAAATGGCAGGTTTGACCGTCAGTATGTGATAAGTTTCGAACCACAGGCAATAAAATGGGGACAAGAATTTTTCGAATACTACAGGGATATGAGCAGGAAAATAAAATGAAATAAACAGCAACGTGTCGACCCATAGAATACTAAGTCATAGATTATTAAGCTGTAGACTATTAAGCCATAGACTATTAAGCCGTAGACTATTAAGCCATAGACTATTAAGTCATAGATTATTAAGCTGTAGACTATTAAGCCATAGACTACTGAGATGCAGACTACTAAGCCTAACTCAAAAATCAAAATTTGACTTTTGAATCTCTCGTACAAACTCCCTAAAAATAGATCAAAAAGAGGATACAAAACTAACCGCAGCCATTATTTCTGCAAACAAATGTTTTCAAAGAAATTCAGATATTTAGTTCAAAATATAAAAAAGAAAAGTGCTTTATGGATATAAAGCATTTATTCCTATTTCTTATGATATTATCTCCTTAGTGTATTCCGTAGGCACGCCGTCATATTCCTCTGGATTGGCTTCGGCTTCGACCTTTGTGGCGCGTATAATGCCGTCCTTATGAACAGGCGGTGAATAGATTACATAGAATTTCAGAGAACCTGTTTTCAAAGTGTTAATGACATTGTGCTGGGCACCAGCCGGCACAACCACCGCAGATCCGTTACCGACTTCATATTCGTTACCGTTAATTATGCACT
This sequence comes from Methanosarcina sp. A14, assembly GCF_001729375.1. Classification (NCBI taxonomy): domain Archaea; kingdom Methanobacteriati; phylum Methanobacteriota; class Methanomicrobia; order Methanosarcinales; family Methanosarcinaceae; genus Methanosarcina; species Methanosarcina sp. A14. The sequence goes on from NZ_LZPK01000377.1 coordinate 1,824, forward strand.
TTCCCTGTCCTTCCTCAAAGCGGAGAAACTGATCGTTTTTCTCATGCACTTCCATTCCGATATCTTCCCCGGGATTGAGACTCATAATTACCAGTTGGCTGTACTTTGAGGTATAGAGCACCTTGCGGAAATAGTTATTTTCCAAAGTGGCCTTTTCGATATCGATAGAAAATCCTTTCATTTTATTTTTTGGCTTATCTACTTTCTTGCATACCTCTGCCTCACATGTCTTCTTTCCAGCCATACTGGGCAGTTCTTTAGCGCTTACTGCAGTTGCAGCAATTGATAGTAAAAAACAAACTGCCAGCAAAATACCCAGTGTCTTTTTAAGACTCATTTGTTGACTCCCCCAATATGTTATAACTCACTCAATTTTGCAAATGTTAGTTTTCAATCCACCGATGTTGGCAGATGTATTCACGTTATCAATAAATCGTCCAGCATCTTTTGAGGAGGATAAACATTAGTAAATTCTATCCTCATTTTATAGCATGGGATTTGCCAACAAAGGCGATTTCAAATACATGCAATATAAGAGTTATATTTATGAATTATAATATTAGTGGAAATATAAATACTAGCGAAATTAAAATAACAATCACAAAATTGATTTTTTCCATTCAACTTTTCCAAAAAGAATTACAAGATATATATATTTCATAGTATTTCCTTTTCAAAAATATTACTTTTTCATTGGTTCGCTAATATTGGAACTTAAACTCATGCATGTTTAGTTAACCGGGAAAAATTGAGTCACAGACTTAGAAAAATGATTCCGAAAATCTTACAGAGTGAGATTAAAAATTGGTTTTGAAATAGACTCTCAAATTGAAATTTAAGTTCGAGATTCAGGCTAAAGGCTTTATTATGAGTCAAAAAATTTTCAAACTTTTGGTTTTGTACAATAAACTTCAGAGCTTCATGCTGCTAGCATAGGCTTAAATATTAGGTTTGCCTAAATATGAACAGATTAAAAATTAGGTTTGCCTAAATATGAGAGCAAAAGTATGAAACTACCAGTTACCTGCCCTGAAAGAGAATGCTGCTGTGGAAAAACGAGATGCATTCCAGGAAAAGAGCTTCCGAAAATCATACTTATAGGAAACCCTAACGTGGGAAAAAGCAGCCTATTTAATGCCCTCTCTGGAAGTTATACACTGGTTTCCAATTATCCGGGAACCTCAGTTGAAATCACTCATGGAAAAGTAAGGATAGGAGAAAAAGAATATGAAATCATTGACACGCCCGGGATGTACTCCCTGCTCCCTATAAGTGAGGAAGAAAGAGTATCTCAACTTCTGCTTTTTGAAGAAAAAACTTCAGTTTACCTCCATGTGGTAGATGCCCGAAACCTCAGACGGATGCTTTCCTTCACCCTGCAGCTCCTTGAAGCCGGGCTTCCTTTAATTCTTGTTCTAAATATGATGGATGAGGCAGAAGAAAGAGGGATTGAAATCGAGATATCCAAACTCAGTCAATTGCTGGGAATTCCAGTTGTTGGAACGATTTCAAGAGAAGGAAAAGGAATAGAGGAACTTAAAACTGCAATTTCGGAGTTTACCCCTGGAGATGACGCGCAAAAATCTGAGCAAAAACTTGACTACGGTACAGAAATTGAGCCATATATCAAAGCAGTTGAAGGTTTGCTTGATCCCGCAAAAGAAGCCGAAATTTCAGCCGAAATCTCAACCGGAATCTCAAAAAGAGCGATCTCACTCCTACTGCTCCAGGAAGATAGAACAGCCCTTGAATACCTGCGCAGAGCTCAAAAAAACACATATTGTGGGGAAGAAAGCCATGAAAAAAGCTCCGAAGAAATTCAGAAACTTGTAGAAGCTGCCTCAAAGATCTCTGAAGTTCCTCTTTCCTACCTATTCACCCTGAAGCGCCAGGAGCATGTAAACGAAATCGTAGAACAGGTAATGATAATACCTGAGATAATCGAGAGAAAAGGTAGTGGGAAAGTCGAAAAAATAAGAGCAGAGGAAGGTACTGGAATAAAAAGAAGAGCAGAGGAAAATACTGGAATAAAAAGAAGAGCAGAGGAAGATACCGGAATAAATGGAAGTAAAATACAGAATAGAAATCTCGGTTTTTCCGAGAAAATTGACAGTATTCTCATCCATCCTTTGCTTGGGATACCTGTGTTGTTTTTAATCCTGTACTTCGGGCTCTATCTGTTTGTAGGCGTATTTGCAGCGGGAACGGTTGTTGATTTTCTAGAAAATACGGTCTTTGGAGGATATATAAATCCCTTTGTAACTGAAAAGTTCGTATCGCTTGTACCTTACCCGACTTTGCAGGACCTTTTTGTGGGAGAATACGGGATTTTTACCCAGGCTGTAACATACGCGATTGCCCTTATACTTCCGATAGTGGGAGCCTTTTTCCTTGTGTTTTCCATCATAGAAGACACGGGTTATCTTCCAAGACTGGGCCTGCTCCTTGATGGCATGTTTAAGAAAATAGGGCTCAGCGGAAGGGCGGTAATCCCAATGGTGCTAGGATTTGGCTGTTCGACAATGGCTACAATGGTTACCCGAACCCTTGAGACAAAGCGGGAAAGGCTTATTGCAAATATCCTGCTGGCTCTTGCGATTCCCTGCTCGGCACAGTTAGGCATTATTCTTTCAATACTTTCGAAAAGCCCTGAGAGCCTGCTTATCTGGTCTGTAGTAATATTACTGGAGTTCGTCCTGATAGGCTTCCTGGCTTCCAGAATACTGCCAGGAGAAGCCCCGACCTTCATACTTGAAATGCCTCCTCTCAGGAAACCTAAACTTTCGAACGTACTGGTTAAAACTTACTCCAGAATGCACTGGTATTTTCTGGAAGTTCTGCCGCTATTTGTACTGGCAAGTGTTCTGATCTGGATAGGCAAGCTAACAGGCCTTTTTGCCCTCGCCCTGAAAATCATAGAATACCCAACAGTCTGGATAGGCCTGCCTCCTGATGCAGCTGATGTCTTCCTTTTCGGCTTTTTCAGGAGAGATTTCGGGGCAGCGGGACTTTATGGAATGCATGACTCAGGATTACTGACAGGCGTGCAACTCGTAGTTGCAGCCATTACTCTTACCCTTTTCATGCCGTGTATAGCCCAGTTTATGATGACAATAAAAGAAAGAGGCTTTAAAACAGCCCTTGCAATTTCGGGTTTCATTTTCCCATTTGCATTTTTTACAGGCTTTATAGTAAATAACCTGTTAAAACTGCTGGGGGTTAACCTGTGAAATGCCCACTCTGCGGAAATGAATTTGAGAAAGCTGATGAAACGAAATGCACCGGCTGCGGAAAACTTCACAGCTGTAACAAGCAGTGCTGTCCAAACTGCGGATATGAACTTGTACAAGAAGCAAAGATTATTCAATCCATAAGGAAGTTTTTCAAATGGTAACTAAAAACTCACATTTTGATCTGAAAGCTATAACTCTCTGCGCAATGGAACCCAGAAAAACCGGAAAAATTGACCACCTTGAAACGAAGAACCCGGGAATTCTACAGAAGCTGATAGCTATGGGTATCCTTCCAGGCATGCCAATCACGCTACTTAGAAGGTCCCCTTCGTATCTTTTTGAAGTTGACCAGACAAGATATGCTGTTGATAAGGAAATAGCAAATAATATTTACGTTAGTTACTGATTCACCTCTCAACGAAAAGGCAAAGAAGATGACATAGGAGAAAGGCCTGCCGGAGTAGTTAATTTAGAAAATTATAAAAAAATGTTCATGAATGAGTACTCATAAGAGTACTCACTTATGATCTCACTTATGATCTTACTTATGATTTCAAAAATTCATTTACGTTAATTCATTTACGTTCTCCAAGGAAGATCATCATCCCTGAAGGCGAAGCTTCTTTGTAAATGCCCTCCAGTACTTCAAGCAAATCCTCTTCTTCCCGCCATAAGGGAAATTTTCCAAGCCTTTTTGGAAGGACTACCCAGAAGCAGCTCAAGGGCAGAAAAAAGGTTTTCAAAACCCAAATCATAAGGATAAGGCTTTGCAGTTGAGTTTTTAGGTATTCACCCCCGCCAAACACCCTGGATTTCCTTTTCAGCCGGGTTTTCACCCCAGAAGAAGAACTGTTTTCCAACTCTGCCGGCATAAAGAATTATCATAGATTTTATATTACACATACAGAAAACGTATATTTTGGGGATAATAGATATTGCAGAAGTTAATATTCAAGCCCTTCCCTTGCCAGGACGTTTTTCTCGAAGGGGTGCTTTATAAGCCTCATCTCCGTTACAAGGTCTGCCCTTTCTATCAGTTTTCCAGGAGCCCTCCTCCCTGTCAGGACGACTGTGGTTTCTTCCGGAATATCATCCAGCAGCTTGAGGAGATCTTCAGTCTTCACAATGCCAAAGTGGGCTGCAAGATTTATCTCGTCCAGTATCAGGAGCCTTGGTTTCCGTTTCAGGGCTTTCTTTGCAAATTCGAGGCCCTTTTCCGCCAGTTCATAATCCAGAGGCATGGGATTCTTGAAGTCTATGAAATCTTCCCTTCCAAACTGGTGGATCTCGTATTCCGGAGCTAGTCTGTCCTTTATTTTGTACTCCCCTATGTATTTCCTGCCTTTCATGAACTGGATAATTATTACACTGTACCCGTGGCCTACAGCCCTGAGAGCCAGTCCAAAGGCGTTTGTGGTCTTTCCTTCTCCTTCCCTCGTGTAAAGATAAACCAGGCCTTTAACCAATTTAACCCCTCAGAAGTGTACTTTCTCCCCAGAAAAAGATTGTAATTGCAGGAATATGTTATTTTTGTATCAGGATCTCCATAACCCATAAAAAATTAGTTTTTCTCCGTAAAAGGGCTTTTGGTTGTCCATTTTTACATAGTTGATATTGCCATGATTAAAAATTCAGTATGACAAATGATTGCGTCTTTGTGCAAGGAACACAAATCAGTTCCAGTTTCATTGAGGTCCGGAACAATGGACATATAAAAAGACTGAAAGCCTTACATTCGATAAATTATCCGCTTTACTGATCTGTGATCCTGTTCAATAATATAATTCAAGTACTTGATTTGCCGACGGCCTACTTTTTATGAAATATTTCGTCATTTTTCGTTGTATATAATGAATAAATATAAGTATTTGAGCGATGTAGATGATTTTTGTTACTGTTGTTTTGTTTTTTATTAAGAGCATTATTGGTAAAAGATCAATAAAATAGTAGGCGGATAATATAGTATCAACTGAATAAAAAGAGCCACAATATTTTCAGATACGAATCTTAATTTTCTAAAAATTCTTTTAGTACTGCATTCGGAAGCGATTCTGAAATATGTGTTCACAAAACTTAACTTTTTAGTAGATCCGAAGATCAATGCTTTTTCCAGAATAAGAAACTAATTTTGGAGTCGAAACCCCAGAATGAAGATTTAGGTTCGAGCATTGAGGAAATATCACAATGATAGAAACCTCAATTATGAGCTCGGACATCATAGACCGAAAATTTGTGTTATAATTTGTGTTATAATTTGTGTTATAATTTGTATTATAATTTGTGTTATAATTTGTGTTATAATTTGTGTTATAATTTGTGTTATACGTGATGTATAGGAGTGGTTAAATGAAGACTAAGTTGAATAGACCGTTTTTCTTTGCAATACTAATGTGTTTCATGTTGATGACAACAGGAATTACCTCAGCTTCTGTTGACCATCCTCCAGTACTTAATCCTATAGGCAGTAAAACAGTTTATGAAGGGAAAACGTTAAGCTTTACTCCCACAGCAAAAGACCCTGATGGCGATAAAGTAACATACTCTGCTACAGGTCTACCACGTGGAGCCAGGTTGGTTGCGAGCACTGGGAAGTTTACCTGGAAACCTGCAACTGGTCAGAAGGGAAACTATATTGTAACATTCAGCGCGAAAGCCAAAGGTCTAAAAGACTCTGAGAAAGTAAAAATAACAGTATTAGCTGAGAATCCAAAAATAAAAATTACTTCCGTGTCACGTTATGGAACCGCAGGATACGCTTCAGGCACAGTTAAAGGTGTAAGTACTTCAGCCTATAGGGTTGCTGTCTTTATATACGTTCCAAATTTAGGATGGTGGAATAAACCCACTTGGGCTCATCCATTAAAAACAATTAACTGCAATGGTAAATGGAAGTGCGATATAGATACGGGTGGACGAGATGTATACGCAACAAAAGTCGCTGCATTCCTTGTCCCAAAGAACTATAAACCACCTGAACTTCATGGATCCTCGAGTCTACCATCTGAGCTTTACAAAAAAGCGGTTGCTCATCACGAAGTCTCTAGATAAATATTAAGGCTCTTCGTTGTTTTTTGTGGATTTCCTCATAATGTCCTAATAAGAACCAATGCGGTATTGAATTGAGAATCATTTTGTCCATAAAGAATGGCGAAGAACCAATATTAAAAATTACAGACTAAATCTTCTTTTTTACGAGTTCAGGGATATTAAAGAATAAATTCAAGTTTTCACCTGGATTTCCGCAGATGTCCTTTCAATTCCCATAATTATTTCTGCTATCTTTTTTTCTGAATGTTGATGAGCTTCATTTATTGGATTTTTGAAATTAATTAAAAGATTTCAGTAGTGTAATATATGACAAGTTGAATAATAGTTCAAAAGAGTGGAAACTTAAGCTGATAAGGGACTGAATTTCGGAGGAATTGAGTGTCAGTTTGTCCTACAGATTTTGATGAAAAAGTAGAATGTCCATTCGTTGACAGGAAAGAGTTCATCGAAGCTTTTGAAAACGCCTTCCGGAACATCGACCAAAAAAACTACAGTATCCTGGTATATTATGGCGTTGCCGGAATTGGAAAAACCAGTCTTAGAAAGAAACTTCCAACTTTGCTCGAAAAACACAACAAATCGAACCAGCACACAAGAGTTATATGGACTTCAATAGACTTCGCTACCGAACAATACAGGCAGCCTTATAAGTTCTTCGAAATTCTTTCCAGCCAGTTGCACCAGAAATACGGCATCAAATTCAACTCTTTTGACATTGCCCTTGCCACCTACTTAAAAAAAATCAACCCTCATAATCCCCTAGTAAAAGAAAATTACTCCGAAGACAGCATTGTTCGCGATGTTCTGGACATCTGCGACGAATTTGTTCCTGTAAACCTGATACCAAACGTGTATAACCTTGCCAAAAGTTTACCTGAACGTTACCAAAAATGGGCTCTGAAACGCAAAGAAGATATTTCAAAACTTCCGGATCTTGAACCTACAGAGATATACGAACGGTTACCTGTTTACTTGGCCCATGACCTTGCGGATCACCTGCAGAACACTTCAGAATCCGCAGTCATTTTCATAGACACCTACGAAGCTCTCTGGGAAAAAGAAAGAGACAAAGGAAGTTTTAATTCTAGGGACGAATGGTTCAGAAAACTTATTGAAAACATACAAAAATCTTGTCTGTGGGTAATCTGTGGAAAAGAATCCCTTCGTTGGGAAGAAGTGGATGAGGACTGGAAAAATTACCTTGACCAGCGTAAAATTGGAAAACTTCCAGAAAAAGATGCTCTCGATCTGTTAAAACAGTGCGGAATCATTGAAAAGGATATCCAGAATATACTCATTGAAAGCAGTGAAGGCGTACCCTACTACCTTGAACTCTCCATCGATATCTACAGAAAAATAAAGCAAAAAGAGCAGCCCACACCGGGAAACTTTGCAAAGGTTCCAGAAGGTATTTTCTGTAGGTTTGTCAAATATCTTGACAGGGAAGAAAAAGAGACACTAAAAGTCTTATCGGTTCCAAGATACTGGAACCGTGAATTATTCAAAACCCTAATCGAGAAATTTAATACTGGATATCCTGCAACCAGTTTTTCAGAATTGCATAGATTCTCTTTCATGGACGTTGATGAGGAAGGAAAATGTTCCATGCACCAGCTTATGAGAAAAAGCTTGCAGGATTACCAAGATCCAGATTTGAAAAAAGAAGTCCATAATTTCATGCTTGACTTCTACAGCAATCAACTAAAAGATCTTGATATTAAAGCAATAACCCAAGAGAACGAAAATGCATTGACTGAAGCCTTCTACCATGCAAAAGAATCACTTGAAGCAGAAAAATTATGCGAATGGTTTATTTCTGTATCTGATCCGTTCTATAGAGCAGCATTTTGGCAATTAATTACCCCTATGTATGAAGAAATACTGCGAATTCTTGAATCAGAACTCGGTCCGCAACATCCTGACGTTGCAACAACGCTAAACAATCTCGCGTTACTCTATAAAAGTACGGGAGAATACGAAAAAGCACTCCCTCTTTTTCAAATGGCACTTGCCATTCGTGAAAAGATTCTGGACCCGCAAAACCCAGATATTGCATCAACACTAAATGGTCTCGCCGAACTTTATCGAATGATGGGACGTTATGATAAAGCGTTTCCACTTTATCAAAAGATATTTGATATTTATGAACTAATGCTTAGTCCGCAACACCCAGAAGTTGCAATGGCACTAAATGATCTCGCATTACTCTACTTTGAAATGGGACATTATGATAAAGCACTTTCACTTTATCAAAGAACACTTGAAATAGTCGAAGAAGTAATGGGTCCACAACACCAATACGTTGCAACAGTACTAGACAATCTCGCGTTACTCTATTCTCAAATGGGGTGTTACGACAAAGCACTTCCACTTTATCAAAGGGCACTTGATATCAATGAAAAAGTGTTGGGCCCACAACATCCAGATATTGCAACAACACTAAACAATCTTGCAGGCCTTTATCATTATATGGGAGAGTACGAAAAATCACTGCAACTTTATCAAAGAACACTTGAAATAATTGAGAAATCACAAGGTTCACAACATCCATATTTTGCAACAACCTTAAACAATATCGGTGGGCTCTATGCAAGTATGGAGAATTACGAAAGATCACTTCAACATTATCAAAGAGCACTTGATATTCGTGAGAAAGTGCTGGGTTCACAACATCCAAATGTTGCAACAACCTTAAACAATATCGGATTACTCTATAATAATGCAAGACACTATGAAAAATCTCTTCCATATTATCAAAGAGCACTCAAAATATTAGAGGATTCTTTAGGACCAGAGCATCCAGATGTTGCTGTAACATTGAATAACTTAGCGATATTTTATACGAATATAGGGAAATATGAGGAAGCCTTACCTCTATTCGAACGGGCTGTGGATATCATCGATAGTACGAGACTCGGACTCAATTATCCTTATTTCTTACAATTGATGAGTAATCTGATATTGGCTTCTGGAAACTTAGTAAATAAGTGGAGTCAATATTACTCATTTTATGGTATAATTTACTTATACCAAGAATAAAATTCTCTAATTTTGAGCCGTCTCAAGATCTTTTATTGATGAGCTTCATTTGTCTGATTTTTGAAGTTAATTGAAAGATTTCAGTACTGTAATATAGGACGACTTGAATAATACTTCAATAGGTCGGAAGCTTAGTTGATCGGAAAACTGGCCTGTGGAGATATACATGCCAATCGGTCCTACAACATACTTTGGAAAAGATAGAGTATTTGTTGATAGGGAAGTCTGCATTCAGACTTTCAGAGAAAACATCCAGAATTCGGGAAATTTAGAATACAACGTACTATTTTATCATGGAATTGCCGGAATCGGGAAAAGCAAGCTGCAGAAAGAATTGCAAAAGATACTGGATGATGAGTATCCCGAAATACTCTGGGCAGCTATTGATCTGAACACAAAAACTTATAGAGAAGTCGGAACTTTTTTAATCGCCCTGAGAAACAAGATTCAGGAAAAATACAAAGCTAAGTTTTACCTTTTCAATATTGCTCATGCTATATACTGGAAAAAACTCCACCCTGAAATTCCTCTGCTAGAAGAGAACTATCCTGTGATTAAAGAAGGAAAATTTGTCAGTAAAATAATAGACGTCCTTAATGAATTTGGACCTGCAAGATCGATCTGGGATATTATAAATAATGCTCCCGAGAACATTAAAAGATTTTTCAAGGAACAAGCTATAGACATCAATAAAATTGTTGCTATGGAAGCCTCTGAAATAGAGAAATTATTGCCTGGCTTTTTTGCTGCAGATTTTACAAGTTATTTAGGTATGAATTCAAAAGCTTGTATGAATTCAAAAGCTTACATCTTTATTGACACTTACGAAGCTCTCTGGGATGGCCTGAGGAATAAAGGCGGTTTTCATGAAAAAGATGAATGGATAAGGGAAAACCTGATTCCAAACATGAAAGGAGTTTCATGGGTAATCTGTGGAAGAAATGAATTGTTATGGGTTCCCGAATGTGATGAAGACTGGAAAATGTATCTGGAACAACATCCAGTAGATGAACTTCCAGAGAGTTATTGTCAAGAATTTTTAGAAGATTGTGGTATTGAAAATAAGGACATTCAGAATGTAATTATCAAAGCCAGTGAAGGGGTTCCATACTACCTTAATCTGTCTGTTGATACCTATGAAAAGATTAGCAAGAAAAGACAGCCAGTCTCTGAGGACTTTGGAAAGACGCAGAAAGAGATATTCAACACATTCGTGAAATATCTGAATGATAACGAAATTCGAGCTCTCAAAGTGCTTTCAGTACCCAATTCCTGGGACAGAGCCCTTTTCGAAATATTAATGAGAAAGTTTGATTCAGGATATCCTGCTGGCGCATTTTCAGAACTGATTAAGTTTTCCTTTATCAAAAAAGATACTGATGGAAAATGCTCTGTTCACCAGTTGATGAGAAAAAGCCTTAAGGAATTCCATGATCCCACAGATCGAAAGAATATCCATAAGTATCTACTTGATTTTTACAGCAAAAAGCTAGAAAATATAGATATCAAAGAAATAACCCCAGAACACGAAAACGCCCTAACCGAAGCCTTCTATCATGCAAAAGAAGCACTTGAAGCAGAAGAATTATGTGAATGGTTTATTTCTGTATCAGGTCCCTTCGACAGAGCAGCGTTCTGGCAATTAACTACTCCAATATATGAAGAAATGCTTCAAATTCTCGAAACCGAACTCGAACCGGGACACAAATCTGTTTTAATAACCAGAAACAATCTCGCATCATCCTACTGTAATATGGGAAAATACGAAAAGGCACTATCACTTTATAATAGATCACTTGAAATTATGGAAAAAGTGCTGGGCCCACAGCACCCATTTGCTACAACAATACTAAACAATCTAGCAGTAGTTTATTCTAAGGTGGCAGAATACGAAAAAGCACGATTTCTTTATCAAATGGTACTTGAAATTAAGGAAAAATCGCTGGGCCCACAGCACCCAGATG
>NZ_LZPK01000378.1:0-20462 GCF_001729375.1 Methanosarcina sp. A14
ATTAGCTATGTCTGGATAACATCTAGCAGCTTCAGTACAGCTAAAAACGTTAGAAGCCGCAATGAGAAAATTAATGTAGTCAATGTCGGTACACTTAGGTGGATGTATGTCCATAACTCCGTACGTTTTTAGAGAAACACTAAGCCATAAGTATATTTATAAAGATATCAAGTTTTCGGCATTTTAACTGCGTAAGTCCTAATATAAAAAAACCAGATTCTTAATACAAAAATTATCTTTATGTCACGAAAATTAAAGTTATACTCCTTTTGCTTATACGGCCAGTTGAAGGCTTAAGGGGCATAGAATTATAGAAAATTATGGCGAGCTAGATCAGTAAACTTGAAATTAGTAATATGACTGAATTCAGCAAACTAAAAAATCTACTTATTAGAAAGGCAAGGGGGAGCCTGCATTCTTTGTTACTCCTTAACTCCCATTTTGATAAAAATGGATAAGTGAGCTTATGAAAAAGATTCGAATAGGAATGTTTGCCTGGGAAAGTTTGTATTCGATACGTGTAGGAGGGATTTCACCCCACGTGTCCGAGCTATCTGATGCTCTTGCAGCAGAGGGGCATGAGGTCCACCTGTTTACACGAGACCATGAAAACAAAGATGAGGTAATAAATGGGGTTTATTATCACAAAATTGCCTGTGACCAAAATGGAGGAATCATTGAGCAGATGAACCATATGTGTGATGGTATGTACTGCCGATTCCTCGAGGTGAGAGAAAGTGCAGGAGAATTTGATGTTCTACATGGCCACGACTGGCACCCTGTAAATGTGCTTTGCAGGATAAAAGCCCAGTTTGGACTGCCCTTTGTACTGACCTTTCACAGTACGGAATGGGGGCGTAACGGAAACCGCCATGGAGACTGGTGGGAGGCAAAGGAAATATCACACAGAGAATGGCTTGGAGGCTATGAATCTTCGGAGATTATCATAACCTCAACCATATTGAAGGAAGAAATCAAGCAAATCTACAAAATTCCCGATTACAAGCTATGGGAAATTCCTAATGGCATAAACGTGGGAAAAATAAAAAGGCAGATCAACCCCGGAGATGTGAAAAGACACTATGGTATCCATCCATGTCTTCCAGTAGTGCTTTTCACGGGAAGGATGTCCTATCAGAAAGGACCTGACCTGCTGGTGGAAGCTGCTGCTAGAGTCCTGAAGAAAAGGAATGCACAGTTTGTGCTTATAGGAGAGGGGGAAATGCGCTCTCAGTGCGAAAATCAGGCTCATAGGCTTGGCATTGGAAATTCCTGTAATTTCCTCGGGTACGCTCCGGATAATACCGTAATAGACTGGTTCAATGCCTGCGACCTCGTATGCGTGCCCAGCCGGAACGAGCCTTTTGGAATTGTGGTGCTTGAAGCCTGGGACGCAAGGAAACCTGTAGTTGCAAGTGACGCAGTTGCCCTTGTGGAAAATTTCAGAACAGGCGTTATTGCACATAAAGAGCCCTCTTCTATCGCCTGGGGACTTAATTATGTCCTTGAAGGGCTTGGACGCAACCGAATGGGAGAGAAAGGTTACGACCTTATTAAAAAGCGGTATAACTGGAAAACCATAGCTGAAAAAACTTTTGAAGTATACAAAACAGTAATCGAAAAACATGAGGTTGCGGCAGGAAAAGTCAGCTGAAACTCAGGAATTCGAAATGAAAGTAACCTTTAAATTTTAATTTTTTAACCACTTTTTATCAATAACGTTTAATTTTTTGAATTGATTTTTGAGCTAATATTAGTTTTCGGGCAGAGTATTGAGTATTTTAAGTATATTTATTTCAAAAAGTACTTTTTTATTTCAAGATTTACGTTTTTATTTTGAAAGTTACTTTTTTTATTTTGAAAGTTACTTTTTTTATTTCGAGGTTTGTTTTTTATAAATATTCAAAGGACTTCCGCATTCCTAAAAACTGGAAACGGAATCCTTTGTTTAGGATAGTTTATATATCCTCTTCATCCTCTTCATCAAATTCCTTGTAGCTGTCGCTTCCTACCATTGCAGCCGAGATGGAATCAATTCCGTCAAGCCATTCTGCAACAATGCCGTAGGGAAGATCGGCCATAACCTCTTCAGGCAAGCTATTTCCTTTCAGCACGAGCGCACCGCATTGTGCAGTATAGTCAAGAGCAAGCTCAAGGTCGTCCGAGGATTCTGCCTCAATGGCTGATTTTACAAGCTCTGCAATATCGGTTCCTTCATCATAGTCGCCCATAACATAGCATTCGAAGGCGATAAGAGCCCCCATAAGAGAGGTCTGGACAGAGTCGATCATAAGGTTGATATCTTCAGAAATTGGCTCGACATCGGAAAGTACAATGTCCCGGATCTCAGCCAGTATCTCCAGAGCTGTTTCTCTGGAGAGCATACCCTTATCAAAGCGTGCAACCACTTTCAGGCAGGCCAGAATCACATCATCAACCATATTTACGAATATTGCACTTTCTTTTCCAGCTTCGTCTTCCGACTCCTTAATCTGGAAACCGCTCTCTCTTGCCCGTCCGAGCCAGTTTTCCCAGCGCTTTTGGGTATAAAATTCATAGGGGGGGACCTGGTTCATTTCTTGTTCAGGCACTTATAACACCGCTTCTTACCTTTTTTATTAATTGATAATCAATCTTACTATTACTAAAATGTGTTTGTTTACATTCACCAGGACAGTTTTACCTTTTTCAGTGAATAGTTGGCTTCGCACTTGGAATCAAGGTTTTCAAGGACCTCTACAATTTTACATTTATCGCCTTTTAAGAGTCCCTCTGGGTGACAGATATCATAAATCTCACATCCTCTCTTGCCACATTTTGGAGGCTCATACATAATTCTTGCCCCGTCGACTGCTTTTCTTGACTCCAACGTAGTCAGAATAGGCGCCTTGCTCACATCTACGGCAAGCACGCCGCTATCATGCAGGAAACATTCATGGATGTCTTTGTTCCGGATTTTTTCGACTCTGTACCTGCGTCCGGGTTCAAGGTTAAGACAGGTATTTTTCAGCCGGCATTTCTTACATTCAGGCATCTCACCTTTAAATATGAATTCCAGTCCTTCCCTTGCAAGCCGTGATCCGATAAGTGTTATTTTAGTATCGCTTTCTGTCATAATAACTCTTCCTTTTAATTGTTTTTGGGCCTGTACCCCATTTCTCGGGGCCACATGGAGCCTATTCCAAAATAATTTGAAGTTCAATATCAGGTTTGATTTGAGATAATTCTTTAATTGGAAATTAAGTAATTCTTTAAATTGGAAATTAAGTAATTTTTTAATTGAAAATTAAGTAATTTTTTAATTGGAAATTAAGTAATTTTTTAATTGGAAATTAAGTAATTCTTTAATTGGAAATTAAGTAATTCTTTAATTGGAAATTAAATTGACTCCAGATTAACCGGATTTTTTAACCGGTATAGGTTGTTGGATTTCTGAACTGAAACCTACCTTAAACTCTGGTATCTTGAACAGGCGTTCATTCTTGGCTTTAGACTGAATAAGAATAACTTTTTAATTTATGACCTTTGTGATTCTTGCAACTTTCTCAGCAGCAGAAGGATTAAGGCCGCTACCTAGAATTGTATAACGCTCTGGACGAATGCTGTGTGCATTTAACAGGGCTTCGATTATATATTTATCTTCTATACCCAGTTCTTCAGCAGTTACAGGAGCTCCTATCTTTTTTAAGGCTTCCCTGATTTCCTGCCAGTTTCCTCCGTGGAGGTACATCATCATAATCGTCCCTACTCCACATTGTTCTCCGTGGAGCGCGGGTTTTGGAGCTATCTTATCAAGGGCATGGCTGAACATATGTTCCGAGCCTGATGCGGGTCTTGAAGAACCTGCAATGCTCATCGCAACTCCGTTAGATACAAGAGCCTTTACTACAAGCCTTGCCGAAGTCTCGTGCTCAGGCTTAATCGAATCCGCACACTCAATAATAACCCGGGCAGCCATACGGGAAAGAGCCGCAGCATATGCCCCAAAATATTCATTCCTGAGCCTGCTTGCAAGTTCCCAGTCCAGTACTGCCGTATAATTAGAAATTATGTCTCCACAGCCAGCCGCAAGAAAGCGGTAAGGGGCTGCTGAAATAATCTCCGTATCTGCAATAACGGCAATAGGAGCCTGGGCCTGTGCAGACGTACTTATCCCATTATCCACAATTGAGGCACGGGAAGATGCGATGCCATCGTGGGAAGCTGCCGTCGGCACGCTAATAAAAGGAAGTTCAAGTCGGGTCGAAGCAAGTTTTGCAAGGTCAATAGACCTGCCGCTTCCAACCCCGAGGAGAAAATTAGCCTCTACCTCAAGAGCCTTTTCCATAACCTTTTCGACCTCTTCCTTAGTAGCTTTGCACGTCAAAACCATTTCCGCACTACAACCTGCACTCTCAAGGAGGTTACTGACTCTCTTACCTGCAATATTCTTTGTAGTACTTCCGGTCACGATCAGCGCATTTCCTTTCATCTTCAGGTCCCTGCAGACATCTCCAATCTCCTCAAGCACGCCATGCCCGACAAGCACATCTCTTGGGAGCTGCATCCATTTTGCGCTGTTATTGTTAATGGTCAATTTCATACCTGCATCAGTATTCAATTATGATAGATTGTAAATTGGCTTTTATAAACTCGAATATACGTACGAAGTCATAAGTTTAGATTATCAGCAGACTGCGGCATATCAGGTACATTCAATTACGTTAACTCTTAACTTACGTCAACTCATAATTTACGTTAACTCTTAACTTAATTATTTATAATTCTAGTCTGGAATATGTCTCAAGTTAGAGATCTTATTAATGTTTAGAAATATTTTCAGGTTTAAGATATCGTTTCAAGTGTTTTTCAGGTTTGATATATTGTTTCAAGTGTATTCAGGATTTTATATATTTTTATAAGTGTTTTTAGGGGTTTACATATTGTTTCAGGTATTTTTCAGGTTTGATACATTGTTTCAAGTATATTTGAAATCTGAGATCATATTTAAAGTGTCTTTGAGGGCCGAGATTTCAAAACTCATAATTTATAAATCTTTACTCAGAACTTATTTAAGACTATTTCCATGTTTATATTAGAATAATCTTTATGTTTACATCGTTATAAATTCTCGATTCTTACCAATATATTATGTATGACAATTAACCACTAGAATATTATAAATAATTATAAAAATACCGTAATACATTAAAGCTTATATAATATTGCTAACGCTTATTGGGTGGAACCCTTCGGAAAGAAATATCTTACATTAGAACGAAGATCGCACACTGGAGAAGAATACTACCCTCTTGACTAAGGAAGTAAGTTCGGCGTATACATTTTAAGTATTGATTGTATTAGGATATTGCCATTTTGAATGAGTGATAAGATGAGTTTTTCAATAGATAATGTCTCACAGTTTATTAATACCTATTATCTTGACCCCATAAGAGGCGATGAAGGGTATAATCCAGTAAACACCATTACCTGGGCAATAATATTGGGTATTTGCATATTTGGGGTTTTCAGGCTGCTCGAAAAGCTTGAGGTAAAAATAACTCCCCGATTTATTGCGTCTGTCCTGCCTTTCGTACTTGCAGGGTCTTCCCTGCGTGTAATTGAAGATTCTCCTGCAGGTATCTTCCACCCGCCATTTAGCTATCTTCTCATAACTCCCAATATTTACTTCCTGGTTTTTGCGATAACCGTAGGCTGTCTCTGGATTTCAATCCGGATGCAGAAAGCAGGGCTTGTAAAGGATTTTCATCTCACCTTTGCAGGCTTCGGACTCGCATTGTTTTTCATAAATCTTGCTGTCCTCCTCCATTTCGATAATATAGTATATCCTTACGTTCCCGTATTCGTAATCGTGGCAGGAACAGGTTTAACCTTTATCTTTTATCTTATTGCCCGTCATTTCAAGTCTTCAATATTCACCAATCCCCTGAACCTTTCTATCCTGATGGCTCACTTGATGGATGCTTCTTCGACATACATAGGAGTAGATCATCTTGGATACTTTGAAAAGCATGTAGTGCCCACCTATCTTATTAACTTGACCGGCACCGCATTGGTTATGTATCCATTAAAGCTTATTATCTTCGTAGGGGTTCTTTATGTTCTTGACACTCAGTTTGAGGATGATGAGCGTTCCTTGAACTTGAAAGTACTAATAAAAATGGTCATTTTGATCCTTGGTCTCTCTCCTGCAACCCGGAACACTATCCGGATGATGATGGGAATTTGAGATAAAAAGATATTTGTCAAGCGTTATATGTATTTGAAACAGGAAAATAAGCTAAGAATACGTGGGGATAGGTATGGAAAAAGAGGACGATTATAATTCAGAGGAGAGAAAAGAAGGAATACAGACTACAGGAACTCCTGAAGGAGAGATAGAAAACAGGGGATATGCTACAGAAGAGAAAGATTTATTTCCCGGAAGCAGCGCAGCAGAAACCTGGCGTGACAGCAGAAAAGATCCAAAAAAAGGGTCTAGATATCTGCGATTTATCTGGCCTTATGCACTTCTTATGGCCTTTATATTTTTTGTATTTTTAGTCGTAGGCTATTATTCAGCTGCAAGTTTCCCTTCTATGGCTGAGACTCTCAGAGAAAGCTTTAGCTCCCGTTTTTCGTCAATTATGACAATGAACCCTCTTTTTATAATGTTTACAATTTTTCTTAATAATGCATTTTTAAGCCTGCTTTTTCTGGTACTCGGGTTGGCTCTGGGAATTCTTCCGATACTTTTTATCGCCTTTAATGGATATGTTGTGGGAGTCATCGTTTATCTTATAGCTCAGGAAAGAGGACCGCTTTTTATTTTGCTTGGTCTTCTCCCTCATGGGATACTGGAATTGCCTATGGTCTTCCTTTCTGCAGGAATAGGGTTTCGGCTCGGGTACCAGGTATTTTCTGCCCTTATAGGGAGATCTACCCAGATAAAAAGTGAATTTAAAGAGGGACTTACGTTTTATTTCCACTGGATCTTGCCTCTTCTTCTGGTTGCAGCTATAATTGAGACTTTTATTACGCCTGTTATCCTTAGTTCGGTTTAAGAGTCGGGGTAATTACTGAAAAACGTAAGATCTGAGGAAAGGTTCCCAAATCTTGATAATGATTGGAGTTGTGTCCGTAATATAAGAATTAATCAGCCAGAATTAATCAATAACTCACGGACACTACCCATTTTTGAGACTTTTTATTATTATAGGACGATCCAATATTCGAGGTTTACGATATTATCCCCTGGTAATGTTCAAACTCATCTTTCAAAGATCATGAAAAAACGATAACATTAGATTGCACAGTTAATGTTGTAGATGAAAAATAGTCTGTTTGATAGCGATTTTATCCAAATTCAATAATTTTTTGTTTTTTAAACTCGCTATGCATCGAGCCCGTAAACTTCATACAATTTTGGGATTATATTTACATACCAGTATCGTAGCTACTAATTTTAGACAATTTTGGATTTATTTTCATTAGACACTACGACTTTCGTTATCTAACAATTCATTCTTGGTATATCTGTGAAAGTCAAGTCAAAGGTTATTCCGAGATATATTTATCCGGTCACTGAAATGCATTTTGTATATTTTTATGCCGATTAAATATAAATCAATTACTAATATATTAATAATGGGCGAAAGGTCCGGGATTGGAATAAAAGAGGTGAAATGATATGGTAAAATGTGGAATTTGTGGAGGAGAAGCTCCCAAGCAGCCCTGTATTACTGAAGAAGGAAAATGCGATATTTGTGGGAAGAAGGTCACTCTCGCAGAAGAAAAGAAGCAGAAGTGATGAATAAATAATGGAAATGTATTTTAATTAACTAACACACCACATCGAAAGGAGAAATTTACAGTAATTCTTACCTTTGAACAGGGGGTAATGATTACTATCTCTTTTCATATTCTTTTAAGCTTGTTTCAAAATTACGATGATTCATATTTTTGACCATAAACAGGTATTCCATTCATTTGTATTTGGTTAAGGAATTTGGTAGTGTGTGTGAGTTATTGAAAATCATAAGCACAAGAATATCTCTATATTTTCCTCAAATGATGGGGTTGTACTTGCTTTTTCTGAAATAGTCAATAACTTACGGACACGACTAGTTTAAGAAAGTGTCAAAAACTATGGAAACTCAGAAACTGGAAACTAACGGGAAAGTTTCAAAAATGGAGTAAACTCAGAAACTGGAAACCAGTGGAAAAGTTTCAGATGTTTGTTCTGGCCTATCTTTTTCTGGCTTTAGTGCTTTCTTGTTTTCTTTCATTATATAAATGGTTACTTATATTAGAAAGGGATTTAATAGGTAAAGCCGTTAATGGGGAAAACCTATCAGGATTTTTACTTCATAATACCTGGCAACTAGTCGCAAGACCTGCGTTTCGAGGAATCTTCATCGAGTAGCAGGTTTGAAAGCCATATCTATTACCATTTCATTGAAAGGAATCATTTCCAAGACCAAGGAACATCAAATATGATTGACAGGAACGAAATTAAGGAAATCGTTGAAGGCTACTATACCCACGCTGATGAGATAAAAATCGGAACTATAGGCTCTCACTCAGGACTCGACATCTGTGACGGGGCAGTTGAAGAGAAATTCAGGACTCTTGCTGTATGCCAGGCTGGCAGAGAAAAAACATACAGCGAATACTTCAGGGCTCAGAGAGACCTTTCTGGAAAAGTAATGAGGGGGATTGTTGACGAGGCCATTGTTTTCAAAAAGTTCAATGAAATTCTCCTGCCCGAAAACCAGCAGAAACTGGTTAATGAAAATGTGCTTTTTGTCCCGAACAGATCCTTTACTTCATACTGCAGTATAGATGAGATCGAAGAGAACTTCAGAGTGCCTCTTGTGGGAAGCAGGAACCTTCTCCGGAGCGAGGAACGCAGTGAGCAGCAGAGCTATTACTGGATTCTGGAAAAAGCAGGACTTCCTTTTCCGGAAAAAATCGAGTCTCCAAAGGATATCAATGAGCTTGTAATGGTCAAGCTCCCGCATGCAGTAAAAAAACTCGAACGGGGATTTTTTACCGCTTCAAGTTACAGAGAATATACGGAGAAATCCGAGTCTCTAATTAAGCAGGGAGTTATCACACGTGAGGCCCTTGAGAATGCAAGGATAGAGCGCTATATCATAGGTCCTGTATTCAACTTTGATATGTTTTATTCCCCAATCGAGCCGAAAATGAGTAAGCTGGAACTCCTTGGGATTGACTGGCGCTTTGAGACCAGCCTTGATGGGCACGTAAGACTTCCTGCCCCGCAGCAAATATCCCTGGCCGAAAGCCAGTTAACTCCTGAATACACGGTATGCGGACATAACTCTGCAACACTGCGCGAGTCTCTTCTTGAGAAAGTCTTCCAGATGGGAGAAAAATATGTAAAAGCTACACAGGAATATTATTCTCCCGGAATTATAGGACCTTTCTGCCTGCAGACCTGCGTTGATAAGGATCTTAACTTCTATATTTATGATGTGGCACCAAGAGTAGGCGGCGGGACCAATGTTCATATGTCAGTAGGTCATTCTTACGGCAACTCTCTCTGGAGAAGACCAATGAGTACAGGAAGAAGACTGGCCTTTGAGATCAGGCGCGCCCTCGAACTAGAGAAGCTTGACGCTATCGTCACATAAATTTATTAAGGCTTTCCGGCATTAGTAGATATTAACTATGCAGGATACCGTAAACTTTAAAAGTATCACCTGAATCTGCAAGCTTTAAATCGTGATACGAAAACACAATAATAGAATTTACCCAGACTCCCAATTCAGGAAATCCAGACTATGGACTGGGCTGAGGAATATTTTCGTTCCCCAAGACCCGCTTTAATTCATAATTGCATTTTGAATTACAGACCAGATGAGTTAAGGGTTGGAATCTGCGGATCTACTGGAAAAAGTAATTCCAAATTTTATGGTTCAGGTTTAGGATAATAGACCTGTCTTATATCGGATCACTTCACTTTACTGGAGGAAATTACAACTTGAGTCAGCCTTGCGTTAATATCGGCATGGTAGGACATGTCGACCATGGAAAAACCACACTTGTTAAAGCCTTATCAGGCTTTTGGACAGATACACATAGTGAGGAAGTAAAAAGAGGGATTTCTATCAGACTGGGGTATGCAGACTCCCTATTCAGAAAATGTCCCAAATGCCCTTCTCCCCAATGTTATACTGTAGAAAAGACCTGCCCTAACTGTGGAGAAAAGACGGAAGAACACAGGACAGTGTCCTTTGTAGATGCTCCTGGACACGAAACCCTTATGGCTACTATGCTCTCAGGTGCTGCTATTATGGATGGGGCAGTACTAGTAATTGCAGCAAATGAAGACTGCCCGCAGCCCCAGACAAAAGAACACCTTATGGCACTGGATATTATAGGAATTAAGAATATTGTTATAGTGCAAAATAAAATTGACCTTGTATCCAGAGAACGCCTTCTCGAGAACTATCGCCAGATAAAAGAATTTGTTAAAGGCACAGTCGCAGAAAATGCCCCTATCATCCCGATCTCGGCTCAGCAGAATATTAATATCGATGTCCTTATCGATACTCTGGAAACCGTGATTCCCACTCCTGTCCACAAAGTAGACAAGCCTGCCAGCATGTTGATTGCTCGTTCTTTTGACATTAACAGGCCAGGAGCTTCAATTGAGGAAATGCGTGGGGGCGTTATCGGAGGAACTCTGACCGAGGGAGTACTTCATCCCGGAGACGAGCTGGAAATAAGGCCAGGAATCAAGGTTACAACCGAAGGCACTACAAGATGGGTTCCGATTATGACAACGATTTCGTCTATCTTTGCAGGTGAAACAAAGGTAGAGGAAGCAACTCCCGGAGGCCTTCTAGCTGTTGGAACTTATCTTGACCCTACCCTGACAAAAGGTGACTCTTTAACAGGACAGATTGCAGGCGCACCTGGTACCCTTCCTGAGACCAGACATCAGTTCGTTATGGAATTACACCTGCTCGAAAGGGTAGTGGGCGTTACAAGAGAAGAAAAAATCAATGAAATCAAAACCAGTGAACCCCTTATGCTCAATATAGGAACCGCAACCACAGTTGGTGTGGTTACAAGTGCAAGGAAAAATGAAGCGCAGGTGGCCCTTAAACGCCCGATTAGCGCAGCCATTGGGTCAAGGGTTGCTATCAGCAGGAGAATCGACTCTCGCTGGCGGCTTATTGGAGTAGGGGTAATTAAGAGTTGAAAGTTATAATTGATACTAATGGGTTCATGATCCCGGTCCAGTTCGGAGTGGATATTTTCGAAGAACTGAAAAGACTGGGATTTGACGAATTTTTTGTTCCTGAGGCTGTAGTATTCGAGATAGAAAAACTCATAAAGCGGGAAAGAGGTTCGGACAGAACAGCTGCAAAGGTTGCTAGGTCCATGATGAATAGGTGCGAGCTTATAACTCCTGCTGTAGGCCCTGCAGATGATGTAATTCTCAGGCTAGCAAAAGAAATGAGAGCAGCTGTTCTGACAAATGATATCGGGTTAAAGCGCAGGCTTGCCGAAAAAGGAATCCAGACCATATCCCTGAGACAGAAAAATAAACTGGACTTTGTCTGAACCATGTTATTTTACCGGGCAGCATTAAATTGATTGTTTTTACGGGTGATTAGCAGATGTATAAAATGATGAAGCTCGTTGATACGGTCCGTATCCCTCCTACCCTTTTAGGGGAAGAGGTGTCGCAAACTGTTAAAAACGCGTTAAGAGAAAAACTCGAGGGTCAGGTTGACAAAAAACTTGGTGCCCTCGTCGCAATTTGCAAGATAGTCGAGATAGGAGAAGGGCATATCCTCGTAGGAGACGGAGCAGTATATTACGATGTTACATTCGAAGCAATAATGTTCGTGCCTGAGCTCCAGGAGATTATTGAGGGTGAAGTTGTTGAAACCGTTGGTTTCGGAGTTTTCGTAGGGATGGGACCAATGGACGGCTTGCTTCACGTCAGCCAGATTACGGACGATTTTATTTCATACGACGCCAAGAACGCAAGGCTTGTGACAAAGAACGGAGGAAAATCCATTGCTGAAGGTGACCATGTAAGGGCCAGGGTTGTCGCTGTAAGCATTAACGAGAGAGAACCCAAAGAAAGTAAAATAGGCCTTACTATGCGTCAGACTGCTCTTGGAAAGCTGCAGTGGATTGAGGAAGCCCGTAAAAAGAAACAGTCTCATGAAGCTGTTCCTGAAGGAGCTGCCTGAAAAGGAAGAGGATTTGTATGGCAGAAAAAGTATGTCGACATTGCATGAGAGTTCTGGAAGGGCAAAACTGCCCGATCTGTGGGACTTCAGACCTTGCAGAGGAATGGAGTGGGCTTGTAATTATCCTGGACCCTGAACGCTCAGAAATAGCAAAAAAGCTTGGGGTTGACATTCCTGATAAATTTGCTTTGAAGGTGCGCTGATTTGAGTGTTCATATCGAGCTTCCAAGAGAACTTCGTCCACTGATGAAGAAACCCCTAGGTACGCTTTACAGGGGCAAGGGCAGGGATACTATAGAGAAGTTTGAAGGAGAACTTGGAAGCCCCACAAAACTTATATCCGTAGGGGATGTTACTACCTTCCACCTGCTTGAGGTCGGAATTATTCCGGATATCTGTATTGTGGACAACCGTACCAAAAGAAAGCCGGTTTCCAGTGATGTCTCAGCCCGGAATATGGACAAGGTTTATAGCGAAGTATCTGTGGACAACCCTGCAGGAATTATTACCGATGAATTAATTAAAACCCTTTGTGAAGCGTTTGCTTCCGAGAAGCCTCTCAGGATCTTTGTAAGGGGAGAAGAGGATCTGGCAACCCTTCCTGTAATCCTTCTGGCTCCTCTGGACTCTGTAGTCCTGTATGGACAGCCCGATGAGGGTGTGGTCTTTGTAAAGGTCACTGAGGAGAAAAAAGGGGAGATAAGAACTCTCTTTGAAAAACTCATCAGCAAAAATCAGAATTACGAATTGGATAAGCTACGGAGAATTTTAGATGGACATAAGAATTCTTAAAGACAAGGATAATGCACTTTTAAATCGAAGGGAACTGGATTTCATTGTGAAATATGAAGGTTCGACTCCTTCCAGAAATGATGTCAGGAATAAACTCGCTGCAATGCTGAACGCCCCTCTTGAACTGGTGGTAGTCCAGAAAATGAAAACCGAATACGGAATGAAAGAAGGTAAGGGCTATGCCAAAATCTATGAAAATGCCGACCGTATGAAGGAAGTAGAACTGGAATACGTCATGAAGAGAAACACTACCCCGGGAACGGAAACTGAGGGAGAAGAGGCTTAAGCGAGGTGCATATAAATGGCAGTAAAAGATTACTATAAAGTCCAGGGCGACTCCGTAACAAGAATCAAACAGTTCTGTCCCAGATGCGGACCAGGTACGTTCCTAGCCGATCACAAGAACCGCCTCGCCTGCGGGAAGTGCGGCTATACCGAATTCAAGAAGTAATCCATTTCAAGAATTAATCTGACTCTTTTTCAATCCGAGCCGCAGGAGATTGCCTGCGGTTCATTTCACTCACCCGAATTCCGTCACCCGAGTTTTTTTTGGAGGAAAGGGACATTTTTAGATCACTTCATTAGCTCAAGAGGACTGAATTACTCGAGTTTCGGGGTGGAAGGAGACATTTTAGATCACTTCATTAGCTCAAGAGGAACGAATTATATGAAGATATTTAACTGAGCCAAGAGAGCTAATTTTCCATCGAATATCTTTTTATGATAAAATGTCCAGGCCTAACTATTCAGGCTTAAGTTTAAAGGAGCCGGCGAATTCCTGGAAACTAAATCAGTAACTATCTTCTACGCCCGTATTTATAATAGGTATCGTATATAATTAAATGAATTTTAAATTTGCTAAATTTTACTAAAAGATTCCGAGGGCTTATGAATTTTCTTTATGCCAGAGCCTGGTACAGTAAAGCTCTTGCTCTTTTGAACTTGAAAAACCAGATCGGTGCAGAGAAAAATTTTGAGAAGGCACTTGAGGCTTTTGATGCCGTACTTAAGGTAAATCCTGAGAATAGCGTCGCCTGGCAGTACAGGGGAAATATACTTCGCTATCTGGAACGTCCGGAAGAAGCGCTGCAGGCTTTTGAAAAGGCACTTGATTATGATCCTGAAAATATTCCTGCCCAATACTTCAAAGGGCTTACCTTCGGATACCTGAACCTGCCAGAACAGGCGCTTGAAGCTTTTAATGGTGTACTTGGGAAAGATGAAAAGCACATCGGTGCCCTGTACTACAGCGGGCTTGCTTTAAAACAGCTCTCACGAGACAAAGAAGCACTGCAGGCTTTTACCAGAGCATCCGAGTTAAATCCAGAAAACCTGAAGATCTGGTACTATAGAGGAACAACCCTGTCCGTGCTTGGGAGAAATGAAGAAGCACTTGAGGCTTATGGAAAAACCCTGAAACTGGAACCTTCGCATTCAGGAGCATGGGAAGGCGAGGCAAAATCATACCTTGCCCTGGGAAGAAGGAGAGAAGCTTTGAGAACCTGTGAAAAGGCTCTGGAACTCGAACCCGCATCTGCTGCGGCCTGGGAAACTCAGGGAAGAATTCTCGAAAGCATAGGAAGAAAAGAGGAAGCACTTTCAGCTTTCGAAAAAAGCCTTATCCTTGAGCCAGGAAACGTAAAAAACAGGCTAGAAAAAGGCAGGCTTCTCGGACAGCTTGGCAGGCCCCAGAAAGCTCTTGACGTGTTTGAAAGTGTGCTTGAACTGGACAACTCTATTATAGAGGCAAAAGCCGGCAAAGGAAAAGCCCTGCTGGCACTTGGAAGATACCAGGAATCTCTTGATGCTTTCAGGAAAGTTCTTGAGACCGAGCCTTTAAGTTAGGAAGGATGGAGAGGAACAGGCAACTGCTTTCTAGCTATGCGGATGCCTCATGAAGCTTTGCAGGCTTATAAAAAAGCCCTTTCCTCTGGAACTGAAAATTGCGGCATTTTTTGCGGTCTTGGAAAGGTATATTATACGCTTGGGGATTATTCAAGAGCTTTTGAAAGCTTCGAAGAGGCTCTCAGACTTGATTCAGAAAACCTTTTTGCGTGGAACGGAAGGGGAAATGCACTCTATAAGCTTGGAAGATACAGTGAAGCTCTTGAGACCTATGAGACCCTCCTGGAACTTGACTATGAAAGCCTGCCTGCACGATATAACCGTGGTGTCACTATTTCCAGACTTAGGCATCAAGATAAAGACTTTGATGAGATTCTTGAAAGTCAGCTTCAGACAGCTTTTAAAAAATATCTGGAATTATCTGGAGGGCTTCCTGAAGGAGAAATTGGAGGTGAGAGCTGGAAGTACCGGGGTTTTGCTTTTGCCGAGTTGGGAGAGTATGGGGAAGCTCTTAAAGCTTTTGAAAAGGCCACAAAAAATGAATATGAAAGCTCTTTTCCTCGGGTTTGCAAAGGAATCACCCTTCTCTGCCTGAAAAATTATGAAAAAGCCCTGGAAACGTTTGAAGATGCCGAAAAGGATCTTTATGCAGCCACAGAAGCAGAGAAAGCAATAAAAAATGGGAAGTACAAAGAACCTGGGAGTTTAAGCCCTGATGAACTAAATTTCAGGCTGAAAATTCTCTGGAATGCTAAAGGGCTTACTCTGGATGCCCTTGGAAGATATCAGGATGCTTTAACAGCTTTTGAGAGCGCCAAGAAACTTACTGAAGCTGAGAATATTGCATGTTCTGGAAAAAGCCTGGTTTTTGCGCACTGTGGAGAGTGGGAAAAAGCCCTGAAAGCGTTTGACAGAATCCTTACCCTCGACCCTCAAAACACCCAGGCTTCAGTCATGAAAGCTTTTGCCCTCATAAGGCTGCAAGAGTTTGAGAAAGCCATTTCAGTCCTTGAGAATCTGACAACTGACGAGATTAACTCGGATTTACCTTCGTGCCTGCTGGGCTTTGCCTGTTTCCGGCTGGGAGATTTTGAAAGAGCTCTTAAGGCATACAGGAAAGCAATCTATATAAATCCAAAAAATTCTCACGCAAAAAACGGGCTCGCGGAGCTTTACTTCAGGCTTGGGGACAGCAGGAGTGCATTAAAAGAACTCGAAGCTTCCATTGCAGAAGCCCCAGAGAATTCATTTTCAAGAAACCTTAAAGGTCGGGTAGAACTTGAAGAGCAGGCGTGTGAGGAAGCACTTGAGTCCTTCAGGCGAGCTCTTGCCCTGGATTCGGAAGACCAGAGACTGCTGCTCTGGGATGTGTACGCGAGATATGTGTACGCAGAAGCATCTTTTGAGGAAAATAGCGCACGATTCAGGCATATGCTTCTTGCAGCTGCAGGAAAACTTGAAAAAGCAGCCATCTGGCAAAGGTCCGAAGATAATGAACTGAAAGCTTATGCCCTTTATTTTCTGGGACTTTTTTATTGCCGAGTGCATTACTTCCGAAAAGCCGCCGATCGGCTTAATGAATGCCTGAGATTGAATCCCCCAGCCGAAGTTAAAAAGCCTGCAGACTTGCTCCTTAAAAATCTTCGTACAGGTCCTCTGAAACCTGCCTGGTGGAAATGGTGGCTTGATGCAAGAACAAAACGCCTGCTTAAAAAGCTCAGTTTCGGGTTAATTTTCCTTATTATATTTGGTCTTCTGCTGTCCCATCCGGCAGCGTCATCCCTTCCAATTATCTCCTGGCCCGCAGCTTATATAAATCACCTTTTTTCTCTCACAGGGAATATTTCATGGCCGGTTTACGGTAGAGAATACATAGTCTTTATCCTGTTTTTGTTTTTCATCCTGCTCCTACCCGGTTTCAGGCAAGGCAAACCGAACGAAGAAGAGCTTGAACCTCTTACGCCTCCATACCCTGATCTCGATATTCCTGAATCCATACTTGAGGAGTTTGGTGAAAAGCTTGAGAAAAGCCTGTTCTCTCCCGAACCTATGGAAGAAAGCGTGAGAAAACTCGGAGATTTTTGAAGCGAGATTTTTGAAGCTCTGGAAAAAAGTAAAAGTCCGCTTAAACGAGTGAAATGAAATCTATAAATTCTATAAATTAGCCCTCTTGAGCGCAACCGTTGCGCCGGTTGATCACGCCGATAGGGTTCGGGAATAAGTTCCTCGAATTCAAACGTTGCCAGAGTTTTCTGTCAAGCCTTTTTTGAAAAGGCTTGCGGTTAAACAGTTTTTTAAAAAGGCTTGCAGGTAAATCAACCCATTTCATCGAGTTGAAAAAACAACTTCTCTTGTCCATAATTCAGCCCTCTTGAGCGAAGCGAAAAGGGCTTCGTGCTGTTGCGATTACATCGCAACTCCCAGAAACTCTACGATTTTCTGTGATCCCGATGCGAAACTCGGGCAGCGAAACGACCCCGTCCTCCCGAGACGGAACTCGGGTGACGGAACTCGGAAGATGCAAACGTATATAAGTTCTCTCCTGTATTATCGAAGGCAGTGACAGCAAAAAGGACTGGAAGGAGACCGTAAGCCTTGAAAAACACGTTCATCCTTGGAATCGAGGGCACTGCCTGGAACCTGAGTGCCGCAATCGTGACCGAAACCGAGATTATTGCCGAGGTCACAGAGACCTATAAACCCACAGCCGGGGGGATTCATCCCAGGGAAGCAGCCCAGCATCATGCAAAGTACGCAGCCAGCGTTATAAAAAGGCTTCTTGCAGAAGCAAAAGAAAAAGGAGTCAAGCCTTCAGATATTGATGGGATAGCTTTTTCCCAGGGGCCTGGACTTGGGCCGTGCCTGAGGACGGTTGCAACGGCAGCCAGAATGCTTTCCATATCTCTTGGAGTTCCACTGATAGGGGTCAATCACTGTATCGCTCATATCGAAATTGGGATCTGGAGAACTCCTGCAACGGACCCTGTCGTTCTTTACGTAAGCGGAGCCAATTCTCAGGTTATTTCCTATATGGGAGGACGGTATAGAGTCTTTGGTGAAACCCTGGATATAGGGCTTGGAAATGCCCTTGATAAATTTGCTCGGGGAGCTAACCTGCCGCACCCCGGAGGGCCAAAGATTGAAGCATATGCAAAAAACGCAAAGAAATATATCCATCTCCCCTATGTGGTAAAAGGCATGGACCTTTCCTTTTCCGGACTTTCCACGGCCGCCAGCGAAGCCCTAAAAAAAGCTCCTATTGAGGATGTCTGCTATTCTTATCAGGAAACAGCTTTTGCAATGGTTGTTGAGGTTGCAGAGCGAGCACTTGCTCACACCGGAAAAAAAGAAGTCTTGCTGGCAGGAGGAGTTGGGGCAAACACAAGACTCCGGGAAATGTTAAACGATATGTGCGAGGCCAGAGGCGCGAAGTTCTATGTGCCCGAAAAACGCTTCATGGGAGATAACGGGACAATGATCGCATATACCGGGCTTCTGATGTATAAGTCCGGAAACACTCTTTCCCTTGAAGACTCTCGCGTAAACCCCAGTTACCGGACTGATGACGTGAAAGTGACCTGGATCCAGGAAGGAAAGATGAAAAGGGTTCCTGAAATTTCCCCCGGAACTTCTCTCAAGCTCGGGGAAATGCTGGATAACGGAGCCGAGGCTATTGTTTACCTGGAAGAAGGACCTGAAGGGAAGAAAATACTTGTTAAGGAAAGAGTCCCGAAAGCTTACAGGTATAAAGAAATTGATGAAAGGATCAGGGTCGAAAGAAACCGGACAGAAGCCCGCCTGATGTCTGAAGCCCGGAGACATGGAGTTTCTACGCCGATTATCTATGATGTGGAAGATTTCAAGCTCAAGATGCAATATATTGATGGTGTCCCCATAAAATACCTGGTTACTCCTGAACATTCAGAAAAAGTAGGAGAACTTGTAGGGAAACTCCACAGTGCGGGTATAGTACACGGAGACCTTACAACCTCAAATCTCCTGCTTGCAGGCGAGAGGCTTTATCTCCTTGACTTCGGGCTTGCATATTACGACAAAGGACTTGAGGCCAGAGGAGTAGACGTTCATGTACTATTCCAGACTTTTGAGAGTACACACCGTAACCATGAGGCCCTTATCGAAGCTTTCAAAAAAGGGTACCAGAGAACTTTTATAGATTCAGAGGATGTACTCAAGCGTGTTGAAGAGATAAAAAAGAGGGCTCGTTATGCATAAAATCGTATTTGTTACGGGAAATAAAGGCAAATTTGCCGAGGTAAGGGATATCCTCAAGTCTTTCGGGATTGAAGTAGTTCAGAACAAAAACGGCTACCCTGAACTTCAGGAGGACGACCTTGAGCCCATTGCAGCCTATGGGGCGCAGTATGTTGCAAACAAAATGAACATGCCTGTAATGGTAGATGATTCCGGGATTTTCATAAAAGCCTTAAACGGCTTTCCAGGCCCTTATTCTCGTTTCGTAGAGGATAGACTCGGAAACCCTAAAGTGCTTAAGCTCATGGAAGGGGAAAACGACAGGACAGCGTATTTTAAGACCGTTATCGGATACTGCGAGCCCGGAAAAGAGCCTCTGGTTTTCCCGGGTATAGTTGAAGGGAAAATCGCGTATGAAGAGAGAGGTACAGGCGGTTTTGGGTACGATCCTATTTTTGAGTACCAGGGAATGACTTTTGGAGAGCTCGGCGATATTGAGAAAAATAAAGTTTCCCACCGACGCAGGGCTATTGACAGTTTTCTGGAATGGTATAAGGGTAAACTTGAAAAAACCTGAAAGTAAGACTTGACAGTAAGATTTGACGGTAAGATTTGACGGTAAGATTTGACGGTAAGATTTGACAACAATTATAACAGTAAGAATAATTAATCTGCAACTGCAAAAAAATTGACTGGAAAGGATTGTTTATATTAATCCTTCCCTATTTCCACGCTTACTCATATTCTTTTAGTTTATCTTTAAGTAGGCTAAGGGCTACACTGAGCTGGTTTAGACCCAGTTTCAGAGCGATAGTTATAATCTTATTGTTTGAAATATTACCAAACTCTCGTTTGATTGCAAATAAATCCATAATACACTGCTGATCCAGAACAAGTGGCCCATCAAGCAGATCTTTTGAGGTCGAATTCGGCTTTTGACCTTTGAACTCAACTTTCCTTTGCCCTATGTTTATCCCAATCTCCGATTTTGCAGTTCTTCCTGCGGCCTCAGGTAGTCCTGTCTTTTCCCCATAGAGACATTCCATTTGCTGGAGACAGTGAGCCAGGCAAACGCTCTTTATGAATTCTTCAACTTCCATACCACTGATACCTGCATATTTCTTTATTTCGGCAAGTTGTTCTTCCGAAAAACAGATACAGAGCAAGTTTTCGTTAGACTCTTCTTCTATCCCAAACCCTCCATATATTTATCATTGTCTCTTGATTTTCTGTATTTTTATCCTTTGATGATTTTAGGAGTTACGCAGTTGGCTCCTAGCATATTGTTTTTTCCAAACTTTCAAATATTTGAATTAATTTAACGTGTATTGGGGATTCCTTAAGTATTCTGTCACTGCCACTCTTCTAATTTTCATAGCACTTTCAAACCAG
>NZ_LZPK01000379.1:0-11307 GCF_001729375.1 Methanosarcina sp. A14
CTAAAATCAATTACACTAAATACCATGGTTTTAATTTGTATTTTGAACAGTTAAAGGTTTGAACAGCCGTTGATTTTTATCTCAACCGCGCAAGTTCTAATCAGTTATAGTCAATCACATTTTGAGCAGTTGAAGATTTAATACTTAGTTTTTTAAGTTCAACTACACAGATTCTAAAAAGATAAAATAAGGGAATTAAGCCTTACCGTTACCACAGTAATACTTAACTACGTTTGCATTCTCCAGATTGTGCTCTTTCCAGACAGGACAAGTATAACAAATGCAGTCTTTGTTAGGATTTAGGTCTTTACAGATAGCTTCACCTGCCGAACAATAGACTCCAGGAACACTTTGCGGCGATGGAGCTTTACCTTCTCCTAAATTTTTCGCTTCACTTTTGAAGTTTCCCATTTTTTCCAGTGCACATGCACTCTCAGATTGTACAGGGCACTGAGAACACATACATCTTTCGAGATTTGATGCAATATATGGAACTTCTATGGATTTACTCATATTACTCATTTTACTCCCCCTATCTTATAATATTCGTGAGATAATATTCATTCCGTATTCTGAATTTATAGAATAAAATCGTTTTCAGTTTTCAGAATTATTATGACTTGGAGCCTATCCAAAATGCCAGTAATGATATTGAAAAGTTAAACCTGGCAGGTGAAGGAGATGAGCCGCCAATTTTCCGAAAAAACCGAAGATCTCTTCAGGGCCTGGAAGCTTGACAAATGGAAAAAGATCCGCCAAGATGCCGGAAAAATGGAATCCTTTCCCAAGAGAAAAGCTTGTCAGGGATTACGTAGGCATAGAAAATGTAAGCTATGAAATTATTCGTAGTAGGGAAAGCAATTGATTACTGCTGGAAATTTACTTATTGGGACTGCATGGTTATTGCTTTTCTTAACCCCGGATTCTCACCGGGCAAGCGACCGGCTTTTCCGAAAAAAAGAATGTAAAGACGCACACCCAAAAGAAGAAATAATTATTTATGGGACAATTACACTGAAGAATTCCGCTACATCTCAAAATGTGTTGTACGAAAGAATCCCCAGGTAATCCAGAAGAGCAATAGTAAGTGCCACAAAGCTGAGGATCAAAGAAAGGGTTAGGTTCAGCTTCCCTTACAGGAGCTTCCTCTTCAGCATTTTTTCCTCCGGAATCCTCACTACTCATGTTTTCACTTCATATTCGAATTCTTTCTCGCAATTGGGGCAAGTGAGATCTATAAATAAGCTTTTAGCAGTTTTTCTCCTGAGTTTATCCTTAACATCAGTCTCCCAGGGCGGGAAAAATTTCAGCTTTCATTCAATCAAAGCCGATTAGTTCCAGCCGCGCCTCAGCGCGGGACAATAACGACCTTGATACGCCTTTTTTGTTGCCTTGGAATAACATCAAGCGATTAACAGAGGAGCATCGAAAAAAGTAAAATCTGGAAAATCATCCGGAAAATCATCTGGAAAATCTGAAAATTTATCTCTTTTTATCGTTTTACTCCAGCTTTTCCTCTGGCATATAGCACCCGAAATAGGTATTTTGCTCGACTTTTTTCAGGATATTGTTAATATTTTCGAGTGAAGTTTCCATCTTTTCCATTCTCTTCTCGATCTCCTGTAGTCTGGCAAGAATTTCCTAGTCTGTGGTCATAATTTCAACTCCATATTTAAAGACTATGAATATAAATCGCTCCAAATTATCCATCATCTTACGTGTTTATTCGCCACTAAACTACAGTTAGAGAATATATAATTCTAAATTTCATATGGATTAATTGAAATATCAGCTTACAAGACTGTAGAATTGTGTTCATTCTTTTTGATATATATTTGAATACGAGTTAAGGCAATTCGCTGATATATATACTTTCTAACCAGATCATCAAACTATCAAACTCCAGGGAAAAATTGAGGATTCAAAGTGAGTGTGAAAATTACATATTTTGAAAGTCTGCACAGAAAATTTATAAGTAGATAATAGAGAGGAATTTATGGAGTTCAAAAGTACTTTTCAGGATAGCTCAAACTTCATAGAATACATCTAAGCGGCATTGTGCATGTTAGCTTTTTGTATAATTTAAGACTGCCTGATTCTGCCTCCCAGGGAAAAATAACCAGGAGTTAGACGAATGTTATTCAGTAAACTACGATTAACTAAGAAACAGTTTGGAATGGGAACACTAATTTTAGCAATACTGCTGGTTGTTGTGGGGTTGTTACCAGCTGTTAGCGCAGAGGAAGAAGATAATTATTCTGTAACTGCGGAGAAAGCCTTTGAACACGCAAATGCGCACATAATAGATTTTATGTCATCCGACGTTCCAGACTTTGAAAACTGGACAGATGCATCTATTGATCCTGAACCGCTTGAACTTTATGACATAAACGGTCAAAAATTATTTTATGAATTTTCAGCATATAAAAATAATACATTAGTAGGTAAAATTTACGTTGGTGCAAATAAAACACTAGGGCCATCAGTCCAGGTTATTGAAACTACTACATACCTGTACAATACAACTGAAGCCTTAAAAAAATCAATCGAAGTTGCCAGAAGTGAATATCCGAATGGGGAAATAAAATCAACTAAGGTGGTTGAATATAGCTATCCCCGTATTGGGGCAATGACCGTAGTAAAAGACAAGACTTCAGGAGATGAACACCGGATATTTGTAGATGTCTACAGTCTTGAGGTGGTACCTGATAGACCTGTAACTGAAACACAACTTGGCGTCTGGTCAATGTACGAACACAAAGTTAAGAATAGAGTAGGCGGAAATTTAATAGAGTGGGAGAAAAGCGAGAAATATACTAAATCTATAGAAAAAGATGTGGCTAATAAGGGAATTTGCATCAGTGTGCCAGTTATACTGGATAATTATTCAAATTATGAAACCAGCAATGTATACTATGGCTATTATCACTACTTTTTTGGTCTTAATTCATATGGGAATACTGTAATTGCCAGGTATGGAAAACTTCCTGTACTAAAATCTGATGAACAAAAAGAAAACTGGAACTCTACTCTTGAAGAGCTTGGCAATAATATAAAAGACACAGTTACCTCCAAATACATGTATCCTCATGGAGAAGTAGTAACATGTGGAACTAATTCTAAGGGATACTTTGTGATTTTATTCAAGTACGGTAATGTAAGTGAATTGCTTATAAACGAGCTCTACTCTCTAATTGATAATTCTGCAAAGCAGATGGGTATACAAGATATTCCGGTAGAATTTGGATATGGTATATATAGAGAAGAAATTCCACTGGATTCGGAACAGGATATCTATCATTGGTTTGGGGATAGTACTGTGAATCTGTCCGAATCAGACATACATGCTCTTGAAGAATATATGAAGGAAAAACCAACCATACCAATGGATAAAACTGTTGTAGCTTATGGAAAAATTCCGTTATTAAAAGATCAAAATGAAATAATGACCTGGGCAGATAAACTTTCTGCGATTTCTGGTAACACCCAGGATAAAATCACTCCATATATGGAAAAAGGTCAGGTAATAGTATACGGAGCGGAGCTAACTAGACTGGATGTAGGAATTAACGAAACGTTGCCTTCTGAAGAAAAGAATACCATAGTTAAGGAGATTTATCAAATTATTGATAAAGAGGCAAGAAAGCAGAATGTGACTGGTGTTCCAGTTATTTTTGACGAGGGAATATTTATTGATGAAATCGCGACTGAAGATGTAAGGATATATAAAGAAGAAAACAACGAAGAACTCAGTAATTCAAACAATAGCAATTCCAAATCTGATAATGGAAATAAATCAAGTGAACCGAGTGAAATTAGATCTACACCAGGTTTTGAACTTTTGGGAAGCTTGACCTGCCTGTATGGAGGATGGAAATTCAGAAAAAACTAATTCAGGAATTGGACTAATCTGATCGTCGGCGACTTTTAATTGTCCATTGCATATTAGGTGTCGTTTAAAATAACTGTATAATTCCTGACTGTATAATTTTTGATGGTCATACGTAAACCTGAGGGTAAGGAGATTGAGAGTTTTATTACTCTGCAACTTATCTAGCTTATATCCTGCAGTTATTTCGTTAAAGGGGAAAATCGAGATAATAGGGTGCAGTTTTAGAGGTGCGTGACTTCGAATATATAGATATGGAGAAGCGCGATTTTAGAGATGTTAAAAAATAGTAAATGAACAAAAGATCGAAGCATAACTCAAAAAAATAAAAGATGGATGAAAAAATGGACAAAACAAAAATTCTGGTTGTTGAAGACCAGACTATTGTGGCTCTGAACATTAAAAACCGATTAAAAAATTTAGGGTATGCTGTTCCGAATACTGTGGTTTCAGGGAAAGAAGCGATACGAGAAGCTGAGCTTACAAACGCTGATCTCGTTTTGATGGATATTATGCTAAAAGGAGATATGGATGGAATTGAAGCGGCACGAATTATTAAATCACGCTTTGGAATACCCATAATTTACCTTACTGCCTGTACAGATTTTGAGAACTTCGAACGAGCAAAGCTAACAGATCCAGAGGGATATATTTTGAAACCTTTCAAAGAAGAAGACCTATGCAAAAATATAGAGATTGCTCTTCTGAAAAGCCGGTCAAAAAAGAAAAAATAAGAGAGCTTTTAGAGCTCAAGTTAAGATTGTAACAAAGTAGTTGAAAGTGCTATAAATTAGTTGAAATGATTATACATTAATTGGAAGAGTCATAACTTAATTGAAAGTAATAATAATTAATTGGAAGAATCATCACTTTTTTCAGAGTTTAAGGACTTTTGCTGCTTTCATAGCATTGAAAACCATAGTCTTGATATCCATTTTTTGTTCTTCAGTTACTACAAGGTCGTAGTTTGCTCCTATTTCAGGCCGCTCAGGCACAGCAGTGCAACTGCCTGCGGGTCGACTGGAAATATCATAGGTTCCGATTTTGCGGGCAATGTCTATTATCTCTGTCTTATCAAAGGCAATCAAAGGATGGTAAATAGGGATAGCAAGCTGATAGATTTCAGCATACATATTGGCAGCAGTCTGGGAAGCTACCTGACCCAGGGAAGAACCGGTAATAATTCCGTTTGCACCTTCTTTTTTCATAACCTCATAGGCTTCCCTGTACATCATGCGTTTGCAGAGAAGACAGGTATTTTTTCGGTTGCAGATGTCGATAAAGGTCCGAAGATTGGGACCGTGAGGAAGCTCATATGTCTTAAACTGATACCCTGGAGCCCATTTCTGGAGCTGGCGAATACATTCAAAAGCACGTTCTCTTGCGGCATTCTCGGCATAGGGTGAAGTATTGCAGTATACCGGAATAATCATAACTCCGCGTTTCATCATAAGCCAGGCTGCAACCGGAGAGTCAAGCCCGCCGGACATTAAAACAACCATACTTCCTTGCGTGCCGAGAGGAAGACCCCCTACTCCTTTGAATGTTTCCAGATAGACGTAAGCGAGATTTTGCCGCATTTCGACGAAAACTTCCTTATCAGGAGAACTCAGGTCAACCTTAGGATGCCTTCCTTTTTTTTCCAGAGCACTCCAGACAGCATCTCCACAGGTTCTGCCTATGTCAACCGAAGAAAAAGGATGGTTTCCGCTTCTTCTAGCCCTGACCGCAAAAGATTCGCCTTCTAAAACCAGGTCCTTAGCCAGAGTAGCACATACACTGGCTGCACTCTCAAGAGTAGGCTCAGTTGTCAATGCAGGAGAAGTAGAGACAATTCCAAAAACGTCAGCAGCTGCTTCAGCCGCACGGAAATCCTTAGTCTCGATGAATATTCGGCCCCATTCCCTACGTATCTGGGAATATGGAATATCTCGAGAATCCAGCATTGCCGCAATATTCTTCATAAGAATTTTCTCATACCAGTTTCGAACTCCTGTACTTTTAAGGGCTAATTCGCCATACCGAACTATGACTACATTCGATGAAATTTCCGACTTTAAAGAAGAGGGGTCGGAACCAGGGTTATCTGGATTTCCGATGTAATCTTCCGGCGTATGCTTGTTTTCTCTCGAGGTATAGGCATCAGCCTTAGGCTTTGCTTCGATCTCATTGAAATTATCTGTCATGGATGCTTACGGTTAGGATGGCATGAAGTTTAAAACTTTCAGGATAAAGAATTTTATTTGCAAAAGTAGGAGAATTAATAAGCTAGAAGAAATAGTTAATAAAAAGCTAACAAACTAAAAAAATAATAAACCAGAAGAAAAAAGTTAATAAAAAACTAACAAACTAAAAAAATAATAAACCGGAAGAAATAGTTAATAAAAAGCTAACAAACTAAAAAAATACCAAGCCAGAAAAAGTTAAAAACCAGAGCAGTAGCATAGTAAGAGATAGGCAAATCGTACCGGTACGTATTTAGCTGCATACCGGAAAAGGTTTCTGATTTTCAATTTTCAGGAATTCGAGTTTTAGCCGAGCTCCGTAATACTCAATTCTTCACTGATACTCATTCTTCACTGATATTTTTTCTTCACTCATCAGGTTCGGGAACATACCAGTAATCTGAATCCTCACTTTCCTGTTCATCATCAAGCTCAGAATCTTCACTTTCCTGTCCATTATCAAGTTCCGAATCTTCACTTTCCTGTTCATCATCAAGCTCCGTAAGATCCTCACTCTCCTGTCCATCAGCAAACTCCGTAGTATCATAATTACTGCTATTATTTTCCAGACTGTCAGAGGGTTCAGTTATCTTTCCTGATTGAGAAGGTGCAGTCGTGTTTGTACTTACATTTCCTGAGACATTTTCTTCTCCTCCGTACCATCTTGAAGGCAAGGAGTAGTTCAGAATGCTATTATAATACTCAGGAAGGAAGAACTTAGTTCCTCTTTCCTGCAAAGCATCCACAAAACCAGGATCGATTTCATCTAATTTTGCCTTGCATGCAGCAGCCTCATCTAATTTCTTTAGAGTATAAAGTGCAAACCGTTTATTGTAAAGGGCCGAAGGTGAGTTCGGGTTAATTGCAAGGACATAGTCATAGCATGAAACTGCTTCTTCAGCTTCTCCCATCATGTTATGAATGTATCCTTTGTTATACCAGGCCGTGATACAATCAGGTTTAAGCTGTACTGTTTTGTTGAAACAATTAAGGGCTGCTTTATTGCTGCTTAACGTGAGATAAGTGCATCCCTGGAAATACCAGGCTGTAACATTATCTGGACTATATTCCAGAGCTTTACTGTAACAGTCAATAGCTTGCTGATATTTTTTCAGCTTATAGAGCACAAAGCCTTTGTTATTGTAGGCATCCACATTTCCCGTGTCCAGCGCAAGAATTCTATCGTAACAGCCTACTGCCCCCTCAAAGTCTCCGCTGTTCCCCAGGGCTTTTCCCTGTTTGAAAATTATTTCCCTGTTGCCCGGTGAGATTTTAAGTATTCTCTCATAACATGCAGCACTTTCCTGATACCTGCCAAGTGCCTCAAGTAAAGAGGCTTTCTCAGCCAGGACCTGGGAATTTTCAGGTTGAAGCTTAATTATTCGATCGTAATCTGCCAGTGCGTCATTGGATTTATTGGATTTTGATAGAGCAAGAGCCCGACTTCTGAGAGCTTCAAGATTTTCAGGCTCAGATTTGAGAAGCGTAGTATAACAGGAAATTGCCTCCTCATACCTGCTCAGATTCGAGAGGGCAAAACCTTTTCCAAGAATGGCATCTGAGTCGCTGGAGTTTAGAGCAAGCAATTGGTCATAGTAACTGACCGCTTCTTCAAGCTGTCCAAGACCACCTACATTAGAAGCGATCCCGTAAAGAGCTGTACTTGAATGTGGATCAAGATCCAGGGCTTTCCTGTAGCATTCCAGGGCTTCCTCACTTCTGCCTAGCCTATCAAGTATCGAGCCTTTTTCATACCAGACCCCAGCACGTGTAGGATTAATTGTAAGTGCCATATCATAAGAATTAAGTGCATCGTCGTACATTCCGAGTTTACTGTAGATTGAGGCCTTTCCATACCATACAGCATCGTAACTGATCTCGGGACTAAACAGGTTCAAATCTTCGGAAGGCTCGGCATGGTCCTCTGGGCTTGCGTATTCATAGTTCAGAAGATAAGCCCAGAAACCTCCAGAAAGAATCTGGGCAGGATTGGCATCTGCACTATTGTTTTTAACGTGCTCTGGTATTGGAGTTTCTGTTGAGTCTTCTGTTGAGTTCCGTTCCATATTTAACTTAAAGCGTGCAGCCGAATATTCGGGATCGATCAGGAGAGTCTGGTTATAGCATTCTGAAGCTTCTTCGTGCTTTCCGAGTTCATCAAGAACAAGCCCTTTATTATACCAGGCAACTGCACTGCTGGGCACAGCCCCAAGGACTTTGTTGTAACATGTGAGTGAACTTTCGTATTCTACAAGTTTTGCCAAGGCAAAAGCCTTACCAGCCCAGGAAAGGGTATAGTTTTCGTCAATCTCGAGAGCTTTATCATAGCTTTCGACTGCATCTTTATAGTCTTTGATTTTTGAAGAGTCCAAGCCTTTCTGGTACCAGACTTTAGCATACCTGGAATCCAGTTTCAGGGCTCGGTCATAGCATTCAATTGTCTCTTCATACCTGCCAAGCTTTTCAAGGTCCAGGCCTTTCATATACCAGACAACAGCATGTCCGGACTCAGTTTCAAGAACCTTGTCATAACATTCAATCGCAGATTCGTATTTTTCAAGCTTATCAAAAGATAGGGCTTTCTCGTACCAGATCTTAACTGTAGATGACTTAAACTCAGGATTTTCAGGATAAGACGGAAGTGCAGCTTCGTAAATTCTTAGCTGTTCGAGTGAATCACTTCCGATTTCTTCAACCTGAATCCCTGTGTCCGGGTTAAGCGCCTTATCATAGCATTCTATTGCAGCGTCATACTGACCGGTCTTATTAAGCAGAGAGCCTTTACTATACCAGACCTCGGAATTGTCAGGATTGTAGACCAGAACCTCGTCATAACATTGAAGAGCTTCATCATTTCTCCCGAGCTTTTCAAGGCATACACCTTTTCTCTGTAAAACATCAAGATTTTCAGGCTCTGACAGAAGAACAAACTCGTAGCAAGTAAGCGCCTCATCATAAATTTCCATCTTTTCAAGGTTAAAACCTTTATTATGCCAGGCACTTGCCATATCCGGATTAAAAGAAATTGCTTTATCATAACAGTCTATTGCAGTTTCGTCATCACCGGACTTATCAAGAACTACACCTTTTTGATACCAGAGTTCAGCGTTTTCAGGAGTGATATTAAGAGCGCTGTCAAAGCATTCAATTGCCTCAGGATACTTTTCAAGCCCGAGGTAAGCCATTCCCTGCATCTGCATAGAGCTGGAAGAATTGGAATTCAGTTCAATAGATTTGTCATAGGAGTTTAGAGTTTCCTGATTAAGCCCCAGCTGTTCAGAAGCAAGAGCTTTTCGGTACCACACTGTGGAGAGATAGGCATTGGCAGCAAAGCTTTTGTCATAGCAGTTGATAGCCTCAACATATTTCTTTAGCTCAAGCTGTTTGTTACCCTTGTTATACCAGTTTTCGGAAGAGGCCGGAAAGGTAGAAAGAGCCTTTTCATAACAATTGACTGCTTGTTCATTCTTTCCCAGTTCGGCCAGAGAACGTCCTTTTCCATACCAGGCCAATGAGGAATTAGGATCGATCTTAAGTGCATCATTATAGCAATTTACAGAGAGTTGATATTTTTTAAGAGAGTATACCGCATTTCCCTTATCAATCAAGCCTTCTATAGAAGATGGGCGCTGTGCCATTATCTCATAAAGATCAGGAGCGACTTCAGTCTTTTTATGAGCTTCATTCCTCTCATTGTCTTCTACAACCAGTTCCTTACCTGTAACAGCTCCTGCTATAGATAAAAAACCTGAAAAGAAATATAATATCAATGCGAGGAGAATAAAAGAACCAACAATCAAATTATTTATCTTAACTGAGCTCATTAAATACCCCTGTTTATTCTAATGAGTTCTTATGAAGACTTTTCATGAAGAGTTTCAAACTATCATTACACTCACTATTCTGTACTGTCTCTATACTTGCGTAAGCGCGAACAATTAAAGAATAAAAGTAACTAGATAAAATCGTTTTGCCTTCTACATGAATAACTTACACAGTTTGAGAAATCTGCCTCATTCATTACCATTTAATTAAAGGAGTTTATCCATATAAAATTTATGGAGTTTAAAAAGACCTCCATAATCACCATATATATTTAACTCTAAGGCGTAAAGTCTCTTTCCTCGACAATTTCTGGCGAAAGC
The DNA here is from genome assembly GCF_001729375.1 of Methanosarcina sp. A14. NCBI lineage: Archaea > Methanobacteriati > Methanobacteriota > Methanomicrobia > Methanosarcinales > Methanosarcinaceae > Methanosarcina > Methanosarcina sp. A14. The sequence continues at coordinate 10,260 of NZ_LZPK01000379.1, forward strand.
CGGAAAGTGGAAGGTGAAGGATGAATAAGGAACAGAATACAAATTTTATAAATAAAAAGTTCCAACCTACCATTAGACTATTATGTTTCATTACTCCCAGTAATTGTCGGACAGCCTGTAAAGAATGAGGTGCTTGTGACCCTCTGCGCTCCCGTTGTAATAAAATAAACGTTTATAATATATGAAAATTGTAGCCTAGTTAGGTAACTCATAGCCCATAAAACTTCAAAACTGATCTTTCATGAAAGTCCATGTCCTCCAGCACTCTTCAATAAACACCCTCGGCACCATTGAAGAGTATACAAAAACTAAAAATAACAGGCTTGAATCAACCCGTTTTTACGAAACGATAAGCCCTCCAGAGCTTGAATCATTTGACCTTCTTATCATCATGGGTGGCCCGATTGGAGTTTACGACTATAAAGATAATCCCTGGCTGAGAGATGAAAAAGCGTTTATCAAGCAGGCAATTGAAGCAGGAAAAACTATACTGGGAATCTGCCTTGGCGCACAATTACTTGCCGACATCCTCGGAGCCCGCGTGTATGAAAACAGGCACGTGGAAATGGGCTGGTTTCCTGTAAGGGCATCTGGAGGCGAGAATAAGCCGAAATTTTTTGAAGGGCTGCCGGACAAGATCATGTTTTTTCACTGGCATTCCAGGACATTTGACCTTCCTGCAGGGGCCGTTCAACTTTTTGAAAGCGAAGGCTGTAGGAATCAGGGGTTTATCTACAATGACAGAGTTATAGCGCTTCAGTTTCATCCTGAAGTAAATGAAGACAGAATTCTGAGTTTGATCAAGTGGTTTGGGGATGGGATGGAAAATGGACCGTTTGTACAGAAAAAAGAGGAAATGCTCGGGAAAAAAGAATATCTGGATGCCACAAAGAAATTTATGTTTTTGATTCTGGATAAACTTAAAAAACTGATATAAAAAGTGCTGAGCTAGTTAGCTATTCAGCTATTCAGCTATTCAGCTATTCAGCTATTCAGCTATTCAGCTATTCAGCTATTCAGCTATTCAGCTATTCAGTTATTCAGTTAT
>NZ_LZPK01000380.1:0-18235 GCF_001729375.1 Methanosarcina sp. A14
TTATTTTTCTTTAGTTATTCCTCTTCAGTTATTCTTATTTTATTCTCATTTCCTGTTTATATAGTAAAAAGAGTTTCATCATCGACTGCAAAAACCCCTAGTTTTGCCCCTGCATCGAGCCAGGCATGACCATAGCTGAAGGAGGCAAGGGCATTTACAGGATCTCTATTCTCCAGAAAATACACCCCATCTTTATAATAAGCCTCTGCCATTGTATAATAATCCTTTGCAACGGCGTACATATGGGATTCCGGAATTGGGGCATATTTGGCTTTCTGGAGGGCTCTTTTTAACATATCTTCGTATCTTTTGACTTTTTCATCAAGATCAGCAGGCATTATAATCACCAGGAAACGCTATAAACAGTATTCTCTTCTTTATTCCGCTTCGTTCATAAATCCTGCTGGAGCTTCTGCAAGTTTCACAAGCGCTTCGGCTTCAAGAAAATGCAGTTTTCCGGGAATTACCAGGATGTGGAGAGGTTTTCCAAAATCAAAGTCCTTGAGTTTTTCCGCATAGTCTGCTTTTACGACCGGCTTTTCAGAGCCTGCCCTGGCTATTCCTACTGCAACGGCTCCTCGCATAATTCCTTCTCCCCTTTTTTCTTCAACCTCAAGGAGAAGCTCAAGGGCAGTGTTTACGGTCATATAGCCTTTTTCCTTATCTATATCCAGAAACACCAGAGTATGCAGGCCAAGCTCCAAGTTTTGTTTTATGGTATCATAAGGAGTTTCTGAGATTATCCTTGTGCCTCTTCTGCTCTCATAGGGATGAGGAATACTTGCGGATTTACCAAAGCGGTAGTTCTGCAGTCCTGTAAGACCCGAGACAGCCGAGGCAATTGAAGACCCATGAACCAGACGGGTCTCTATTCCCAGTTTTTCAGCTCTCAGGCGTAAATCTACATGGGTTGTGGAGACCATTGTATCCCCGCCAGTCAGGAAGCAAAGATTCCTGTCCTTTGCTTCGGAGAGCCACTCAGGGTGCTGCTCCACATCCTCTCTTGAAAGCAAAAAGACTTTCTTTCCGTAGAGTTTCTCCATTTTTTCAAGGTTCGTACCCATGAGATAGGATGTATAGAACTCCGCGTAAACCATGTCAGCTTCCCTGATAGCCTCAAGTCCCTTTAAAGAAATGTCATATTCGTCGAAAAGACCCAGACCTATAAATGTAAGCATAGCCCGCTTTAAGAGCCCTGCTGGTTTAAAGCTTTTTGTTTGAACAGATCAGGCAGTAATTCTTCATTTTTCGAATTTGAGGGTACGCTTAACTTATTTATATATGAAAATTAATATTAGAATGGATTTACAACTGTAATTTTTAAAGGGGTTTTTATGGCTAAAGTTACGCTTATTCACGCCAGCTGGTGTACTGCCTGTCCGGCAGCTAGAAGATTCTGGAGAGACCTGAAATCCGAGTATGACTTTGAATACGAGGAAATAGACGTGGAAACTCCAGAGGGTCAGGCATTGATAGATAAGTATGGCATAGTTGGAGTACCTACGACTATTATTGATGGAGAGGTAGCTTTTACAGGCCTCCCGAAAAAAGCTGAAGCTATATCTCGTATTAGCTGAGTAAATCTCAAAAAGGTATTCCATTGAAACTGTTTTTCTGTATTCAGGAGGGAAACATGTATGATCTTATAATTATAGGAGGAGGGCCTGCGGGGCTCGCAGCCGGTATTTATGCCGTACGCTCCGGACTTAATACTTTGATACTTGAAAGAAGTGAAATAAGTGGGCAGATTGCGCTTTCAGATCTCGTGGAAAATTATCCTGGCTTTCCAGCTATCTCAGGGCTAGAATTAATGGAAAAATATAAGGCTCATGCTCAGGCTGTTGGGGTAGAAACAAAGATAACTGAAGTCCTCTCTGTTCGCGCCGAAGGAGAAAAGAAAATAGTCTCCACGGATAGTGGAGCTCTTGAGTCAATAGCTGTCATAGTTGCTACAGGTGCAAATCCCAAGCATCTGAACGTGCCTGGAGAGAAAGAATTTATCAGTAAAGGGGTTTCTTACTGCGCCATCTGTGACGGGCCTTTTTTTAAAAACAAAACTGTTGTGGTGGTCGGGGGTGGCAACTCAGCAGTTACGGATGCCCTTCTTCTTTCGAAAATTGCCAGGAAAGTATATCTGATTCACAGAAGAGACACGCTGAGAGCTGTTAAAGTCCTTCAAGATAGAGCTTTTGCAACTCCGAATATTGAATTCATTTTTAATGCCCAGATTCTGGAAATCATGGGAGGCAGTGGAGGAGTTAAAAGAGTCGAAAAAATAAGCTTAAAAGATCTTAAAAGCGGAGAACAGCGCGAACTGTCTACAGACGGTGTTTTTATCTACGTGGGCATTCATCCAAACACTGAAATCATTGACGTGGATAAGGATGATGAAGGTTTTATCACGACGGACCGTTTCCTTGAAACCTCGAAGAAAGGGATTTATGCTGTAGGAGACTGTCGTGATACCCCAATCTGGCAACTTGTTGCAGCCGTTAGAGATGGAGCACTGGCAGCTACCGCTGCGAACGTGTACATAGAGAGCTTCAAAAAAGAGACTACATGAGAACGATCTAAATCAGGATATCTGGTTAAAGTTACCTGAAATGGTTACCTGAAGAATTACTCTAATCAAGATATTCAGGTTGAAATTACCTGGAAGTTTAATTATCTAAAACTTTAAACTGTTTGCAAATTTAAAAGACGGGACAGTAGACCATTTCTGCCCCTAGTTCTCGTTTTTTGTACTTCTGCTTTTAAGGATTATCCAAGCATCTGGTTGATATTATTGTAGAAATCTATAATCAGCCTTGTTGCCTCATTGTCCATGTTCAGCTGGAAAGTCCTGATTTGCTTTCCCAGAGGCTTTTCTATGACTATGCCCGATGCGATCAGGGGAGTAATGACCCTTGATACGCTGGAGTGAGACAGGCCAGTTTCTTCAGCTATCCCAGAAAGGTAGGTTGATTCGTTCTGGTGTTCAATCAGATTCTTGAGTACTGTCATCTGTGCGGTTTTACCAAAAATTTTTTCCATTGGATCCATTGATATCATCTCAGAGGTGGCTGTTCTCTGTAAGTGATTCTTATTTCCAATATTAACTTGCTATTTACGGTTATAAACTTATCTCCTAATTGGTCAATCCGACGATTCATAAGAAGTCTTCTGAATATTTGGATAACTCTATACTCTTCATACTGTACTAAATTTAAAGTAACGCGTGTTTTAAAAGATTTGAGAAATGTTTAAGATCTAAGAAAATATATACTGTATGGTGATGGAGGGTGATGAATTATAAAAATCTTGATCATGAGATATTGAAATTAATTGAAGCGCAACCTGAAATAAGTGAAGGAGAGATTGCCTCCCGTCTTTCAGTTTCAGAAGAACTGGTAAAGACCCGAATCGCAAATCTTAAGGACACACGGCAGAAAATCCTGATTATGGGTAATGGGAGCAGTGCCCTAAGTATTAAGGCGACACTTGACGCTGAAAATTATAATGTTGTCAAAGTCCCTGGCGGTTTTTCTTCACTTGAAGCGATAAAAGCTGAAAAACCCGATCTTGTCTTGCTGGATACAGGGCTTGCAGACCTTGAAGGTTTCAAAATCTGCAAGCAGCTTAAAACAAGTTCAAGGTACTGGTGGATACCGGTTATGGTTCTCAGTGATAAAGGAGAAGTAAAAAACAGGATTAAGGCTTTTGAATCGGGAGTTGATGACTATGTTACTACACCTTTTAACCCTATGGAACTGCGGGCGAGGGTGGGAATGATCTTGAAACGTACTCATTTCTAACTCCAAAGCTGACTTCTATTAGAAAAACGTCTGCGTATTAAAAAATTTAAAATGTTGTGGGATATAAAGGCCGCTCTGAAGAGCTTTTCAGAGCACCCATTTGAAATTTTTATATTTCTGGCATGTCAGAAATACTTCTATACATTATAATTATTTATATATATACTTATAAAATATCCTGTTAAATTCTTTATTGAATGCCTTTATTAAATGTCTTTATCGTTATTTTTACGAGCATATAAAATTATACTAATTAGTTTATTAAGTGTGAAAGGACCCTTGGGATATTTATCTTTATTATTTTTAAGAGAAGTTTTTAATATAATTTCAAAAGACGTGAGGCTATTAAGAGCTGATTTTGGCCCTAATTAAGACATCTAGTCCTTACATAAGTTTCTCCAGACCAGAGAATTCCTCAATTCCTCAATGTGAGAAGTCGATAATTAGACTTTTGACAGGCCGTGAGAGGAGGTGATCTCAACTTTTGCCAAAATCAAACTTACCGGATTTTTCAAGTTTTATTTTGTAGATCAATTTTCCTCATGTCAGGGCAAAAACACTGATATAATAAAGGAAAGACTGAAGAATTTGAGGCTATGATACATATATTTTTATTAATTTCAAGAATAATTAAAAAACATGTATAAAGTTGTCTTAATTTATCGAATTCTTGCCCGACCTGTGAAAACTTTATTTTTAAAATATTAAAGTATATAAAGTTTTCAAAATCCTTAAAAAGAGCAAAAGCATAGGTTATCATGTATAACTGGAAATCATGTATAACTGGAAATTTGTCCTTGACACAGAAATTATGACGTGAAACTATAGATATCTCCTTATTTTTAGTATGGAGCTAAAGTACAAAACTAATTTAACGCTCTGAAAGCATATATTATTATTGCTAAAGTAGATGTGATAATCAGTGGAAAAACGTTATCTAAAAAAGGTGTGGTTGAGTGATGACTTCGAACGAGTGGTACAATACAGGTGTTGCACTCCATGAACTTGGACGATTTACAGAAGCTCTTGATGCATACAATAAAGCTCTGGAAATAAGCCCTGACAATGCAAAAATCCTATTTAGCAAAGGTATGGTTCTGAAAAGCCTTTTCAGATATGACGAAGCTCTTGATGTCCTTAATAAGTCTCTTCAGATCAATCCTGCGGATGTTAAGACCTGGTGCTCCAAAGGTGAACTGCTGGTAGACCTTATGCAGTATAAAGAAGCTCTTGATGCATACTACCATGCTATATATCTCGCTCCTGAAGACCCTGAAGTATGGTACAGGCGAGGCATGGCTCTGAGGGAAATGAAGGCATACGAAGATGCTATGGATGATTTTGAGAAGGCTATTTGCCTTTATGAGAAGAATTATAATATGGGTTCCATGAGCGCAAGTGAGTGGTGCAAGAAAGGTATGGGGCTCTGTAAGGTAAAAAGTTATGAAGAAGCCATTAGCGCTTTCAACAAGGCTCTTGAATTAAACCCTGCTAATGGAAAGGCCCTTTATAACAAAGGTGTGGCTCTCCGCTGGCTTGGAAAACACGATGAAGCTAGACTTTATCTCGAAAAAGCCGTGGAGATTTTTGACACAAAGATAAAGGCAAATCCCGACAATGCCCGGTTCTGGTATAATAAGGGAATTGCCCTGAGAGACCTGGAAAAATACAAAGAGGCACTTCAAGCTTTTGAGAAAGCTATCGATATCAATCCAAGTTTTACAAAAGCCTGGATTGGTAAAGGCATCGTATACGACAGAATTAAGAAACACCAGAAAGCGATGGAAGCCTATGAGAGAGCAGTCGATATAAACCCGATATATTCTGATCTCCTTTGAGTAAACAGACCTCAGATTTTTCCATATAAGTCAAAGAACCCAGAGCCAGAGAAAGCCGTTAGTCGAAAATTCCTTTCCAAAATCCTCAGGACTGACGGCCAAAAGTTTTCTTTTCTATAAAAGTTTTCTGTTTCTCCTGATGTATCCGGTTTACAGGTTTATTAGCATACATGCTCAAAGCTAAGATTTTCGGTTAAGCCTTTTTTCAAAAGGGTTGTGCTACAACCGTTGAGCCGTTTGATCATGCCGATCATGTTGTTGCTGGGGTTTTCGGGCAAGCAGTTTTTTCAAAAGGGTTGCAGGTGAGCAGTTTTTTTAAAAGGGTTGCAGGTAAGCAGTTTTTTCAAAAGGGTTGTTTGAAAAAGCTTACTACTCAGAGTCCAGGTATATTAAGCATATCCGAAAACGTATCGAGCCTGAAATCGAAGCATTGATTCATCTCTTCTCTAGGTCTCCAGTCTCCATAAGAAGCGTAAGCGGTTCTCAGTCCAAGTTTACGAGCAGGGACCATATCTCTTTTGATATTGTCTCCCACTACCAGAGTTTCTTCGGGTTTTATCCCGAGCACCTTAAGCGCGAAAAGAAAATGGGCCGTATCTGGTTTTTTTGTGCCCGTAGTATCCGCAGCCACAATAAGATCGAAGTAATTAAGAATCCTGACCCTTGTAAGCCTTGCCAGGGCATGATAACTATCGGCATCCGTTATAATCACAAGCTTTAAGCCTAGCTTTTTAAGCTTATCAAGAGTATCCGGTACAGCTGGATAGAGTTCGAGATTTTGTAGTTTTTCCCGTTCATAGATCTCACAGCACTTCCTGTAGCCCTGAGCTGTAAAAACATTTCTCTCCTGCATGTAGTCTCGAATATTTTCGTAGTCTTCAAAACCGTAAACTCCTCTAAGGAAGTATCTGAAAAGTACAGAAGGTTCTTCCGTAACATCTCCCTTCCAGATAAAAAAGAGAATCTCCCTGCAAGCTTCCAGTTTTGCAGCTACGAAATCAAAAAGAGTGTTATCCATATCAAAAAGCACAGCTCTCAGAGCTTCGGGGTAAACTCGCTCCAGCTTTTTCTGAATTATATTCATATTATTCTCAATCTCGTCCATTTTCTTCGTGCCTGCTGCTTTTTCTAAGCCATGTAAATTTGCTTTTTCTTTCTCTGCTTTTTCTTTCTCTACTCTGCTTCTCTGCTTTTTCTTTCTCTACTCTGCTTCTCTGCTCTTCTTTCTGGAACTATTTTCAGAGCTTTTCGGGGAGAGGCTATAAAAGCCATAAAGGACAGAGTATAAATTATAAACGAACAACGAATTTAAGTAAATACCGAACGCGGGGATTTAAGAATCCGCAGGTTCTACTACAAAAGGCAGAGCAGGAAATTTTGATATGAGTTCCGACGAACCAAAAGATGAAACCTTCAGAAAAGAAGGCGGTGAAGAAAAATCTGAAGAAGAACCAGTTTCCGAAGAAATGTTTGTTCTAAGCGATTCGGGGGATACAGGTGAGCAGGAGGTCAGCGATAAAGTCGTTGCAGCCAAGCTTAATGAATACGGACTTGATTTTCTCAGCTGTGGCAACTTTAATGAGGCAATGGAGGCTTTTGATAAAGCAATCGAGCTTGATCCAGATAATATAGACCTATTAAACAATAAGGCTCAGGCCCTTGAAACCGTTGGAAAATACGAAGAGGCCCTTGAGTTTTATGAAAAAGCTATCAATATCAATTCCGAGGATCCAGATATCTGGAATAATATGGCTTTCTCCTTGTCCCAGATTGGTAAGTATGACGAAGCTGTTAAAGCCTATGAAAAAGCCCTTGAATTCAGACCGGAATATCCAAATGCATGGTACGGAAAAGCCCTGAACCTGAGCCAGGCAGGAGACTATAAGGCAGCTATCGAAGCCTATGAAAAAGTCCTAGAGGAACATTCCGATTATAAAGAAGCCTGGGTAGGAAAAGGCATAGCGCTGGGTCAAATGGGCAAGTATGGCGAAGCAATTATCGCGTACGACAAGGCAATTGAACTTGATCCCAACTTTGCCGAAGCCTGGCATTATAAAGGCGTGGACATGGACAGCCTTGGAAGTTACAGGCAGGCCTTAAAAGCATATCAAAAAGCTGTAGAGCTTGATCCTGAGAACGATGATGCCTGGAATAATATGGGGATAGACTTCGAAAACCTTGAAAAATATGATGAGGCAATTAAAGCCTTTGACAAAGCAATCGAAATCAACGCCGAAAATGCCGATGTCTGGTACAATAAAGGCTTTACCCTCAGCCAGATGCGGAGGTTCGAGGAAGCCGCAGAAGCGTACAGGAAAGCTACACAGCTTGACCCTGAGTATTTAGAAGCTTATTCTAGTCTGGGTTTCGTGCTTGCTCAGCTCAGACGCTTTGAAGAAGCTCTGGATATTTATGGGCAGGCACTCAAGCTTAATCCTGAGGCTGCAGATTCATGGTTCGGGAAAGCTGTCTGTCTGAGTTTCCTTGGACGGGAAGAAGAAGCAGAAGAAGCATACAGAAAAGCTGTAGAAATTGATCCCAGATATGCCGAAGTAGGAGGAGATACCCAGTAATCGAATTTTTTACATACCAGCCTTATTTTTGTCTAATAACCTATTATTATTCAATGTTTACTTTTTTTAAGATTTTTAAATTTTTATTTTTTTCGATCAAGCTTTAAAAGGCTCTTTCTTCACAATCCAGTTTGAAAATAATTGCAATGTACCTATTCAGGTAATGCGAAATAAGATATTTATCTCTTGCCGCTTGAATAAAAATGCTGCAACTGCCGCCTTATTCTATTGACCTTATTCTGTTGACCTTATTCTATTGAAAATCCGTACTACGTACTTACAGCGCCTTACTGCTTTGTGGTATGGGCAGGATTCGGATTACTACTAACATTACTAAATATACCAATCGTCACTCGATAATTCAGCCTATACTCAGAATTACCAAATACTCTGCCCATATTTTGTTCTTTATAAGTTTTTTCAGGCATGTGCCATTATTTGCCCGTGCTAGGTGTTACCTGGATTACTCCCTTGTTCCCGGTAGTGCCTGTAACATTTTTGGCTGGAGTTTGTGCCTTGGTTGGAGTTTTCAATTCAATTGGAGTCTTCTGATCCTGTTTCTTTGTTATAGTTATGTTTGTCGGTTCAGTTACATTTTCTACTACAGTAACTGCTTCAACCGGAGTTACTTCTGTAACAGGAGTTTCTACAACTTCAGTTTCGGTTACTGCTTCCTGAACCGGTGTTACAGCTTCAGCTCCGGTCACTGCCTGGACTTCGGTTGCAGTCTCTTTTGGAGTTCCCGTTTCATTTGGAGCTTGCTGACCAGCGCATCCGATGGCTAGGAATACACCGAAAAATACTATCAAAATAACAAGCGCTTTTCTCATGTTTTCCTCCACTCAAATCATGTGTTTTATAATAACTGCGTTATAATTAATATTGAGGTCTTATAACAATTACTGCTAGATTCTGAACATAATTCTTCTTATGATCTTTCGTATAGTTCATCAAAATCTTTAATAACAGGAGTCTTCCGCTAATTTAACATACTTCTTCTTCCAGTTTCATCTTCTCTTTAACTACAAAAGAAAAGTTTCTAAAAGTAAAACTGCATGAAGCCACATTCAAAATCATTAATAATTTAGAAAAAGAAGCTTTCAGCTTGTTGACAAGATAATAATGATTAAAAAAGCGAAATCGTTTTTAAAACCTTTCTCGTTAAAGTAAGATTTGTCGGTAATTCAGACATCTCAAGCGTCTAATATCATTGTCTTTGTATTACCTTACATCCTTGTCATTATAGATTGTCGGATATATCACCTAATATTAATAAAAGTTTTTTTAGTAAGATTAGCTTATATTTTCATTCTGGTTACTAAACGAAAATTCACAGCTATCGCCTTATGAATTAAAATTCGTGCATAGAAGCTAATTATAATATAGAGCCTCTGGAACAGAGGGTGACTCCGGAATTACTATTAAACAGTTTAGCACCGAGTTACCATTTAACAATTTAGTAATTGTTTTTAGGAGTCGCTTTGGTTACAGTGGTCTTAGTTGCAGTAGTATTATTGCCTTTTATGGTGGTCTTGGCTATAGTAGTATTGTTACCCTGTATAACGGTCCTGTTTGCAGTAGTATTATTGCCCTGTATGGTAGTCTTGGTTGCTCCCATAGCTGGAGTTACTGCTGTAGTTGGAGTTACCGCCGTAGCTGGAGTGACTGCCATAGCTGGAGTGACTGCCGTAGCTGGAGTGACTGTTTCATTTGGAGCTCCGCCTTCCTGACCAGCGCATCCTATTGCAAGGAATACACCGAATAACACTATCAATATAACAAGTGCTTTTCTCATATTTTCCCCCCATTTAATACATGTTGTGTTTTATAATAAATGCTTTATAATTGATATTAAGGTCTTATAATAATTACTGCTAGATTCTGAACATAATTCTTCTTATAACCTGCCGTATAGTAACCTAATATCTTGGAAAATAGAGATCTGAGGTTTACTTTCATCTTTTATTTTTCTTATTTCATTTTCTCCTGAATTATGAAAGAAAAGTTTCTAAATATGAGACTGCAGGAACCATATTTTTCAAGTACTTTCTCACAGATGGATAGTAGAATGTACATCTGGATGGCTGGGAAGATATCGACGTTTGAGTAAAGACTACGAAGGATTAACAGAATCAAGCCAAGCATTAATATATGCTGCTGTGATCCATATAATGATTAGACCGACTAGGTCGGATAAAAAACGTAAGAACATAAGAGATATATAATATTCAGACGGCCTCTAAGAGCCAGTAAAGTTGCTATAAAAAAACTCACTGAAAAATGTAGGTGCCTTGTTGATAATTATTGAGTATCCTCTTCATATTTGAGTGGAGATCCCTCAATTTCCACTCACTGATCTTTTTTCTCTGATTAGTTGAGCCAGAGATTGTTTTAAAGCTTCAAGTTCCATTTTTTACTCCAAGTTTACTCTAAGATATGATAAAGGAAAATGGAATAACTATTATATTTTGTCTGTGGTCGAAAATACATTACTGCTTTTACCCATAAAATTTGAAGAAGATACAAAATAACCCAAAAAACAAACAAAATAACCCAAAAAACAAACAAAATGACTCCAAAAACAAACAAAATGACAGGAAAAGTACAAAAAAATAACGACTGAAGGAAAATATAAAAAAAGAAATTACTGAGAGGGTTTAGCCTTCTGTCTTTGGATTTCTGAAAGGATTCTTACCTTTACTTCAAGTGCAGGAACGAAACCAGGTTGCAATTCCAGAGCCCGATTACAGCTTTTCAGTGCTTCCTCCTGTTTACCCATTTCCGAAAAGACAAAACCCCTGGCTGCCCAGAAGCGGGGATCTTTAGGGGCGAACTGAAGCGCCCTATCGTAAATCTTCAGTGCTTCCTCGTACCTGTCTAACCTGAAAAGCAGGCTTCCGGTCGAAGTAAGGGCCTCAAGGTATTCAGGCCTAATTCGAAGAGCCGAACTGTAAGCTTCAAGGGCTTCTTCCTCTCTGCCGAGGGCCGAAAGTATGGAGCCTTTTCCTGCCCAGGCTTCAGCATATTCTGGAGATCTACGAAGAATTTTATCGTAGGTTTCGAGGGCTTCTTCAAACCTGCCAAGCCTTGCAAGCACAACTCCTTTATTGTCCCAGGCAATTTCAAAAGCCGGTTCAAGCTCAATTGTCCTGTCATAAGCCGCAATCGCTTCTTCAAGTCGGCCCAGTTCCGAGAGAATGACGCCCCTATTATACCATACTCTGTGATCGTCAGGAATAATTTTCAGAACCTTTGCAGTAAGCTGCAGGGCAGTTTCAAACCTTCTGGCCTTATACATGAGCACAGCTTTCTGAAAGAGAGCTGTTGCGTCCTGTGGCTCCTTTTCAAGCCGTTCAGCACAGGCCTGAAGTTCTTCGAAAAAGGGCAAGGAGGCGTAAAGGTCTCTTACATTCAGGAAAAGAGGCAGGATTTCATAGATATTTCCATGAAAAGTAAGTTTTTTTGCTTCCGTGTTATATAGAAAAGCGGCTGAGTTCCCTTTATCGACATCTTCTTCAGGTGTCCCTTGCTTTTTTTTGTTCCGGGAAGTCTTTTCAATTTCTAGAATATTTTCTGTTTCTTCAGCGTTTTTTATTTCTTCATTATTCTTTATCTCCCCAGCTTTTTCTGTTCCGTCAGTATTCTCTATTCCTTCAGTTTTACATATTCCTGCTGTTTTCTCTTTCTCTATTCCTTTAATCACTGTTTTGAACCCGGAAAAGACTGCTGGAGAAAGAGGGGAATTATTAGAGACTGAAAGCACAGATCTGAGGTGTTTTCCGAATTTTCTATCCTTTTTATGCCATAAGACCATTGAAGCGCCCTGGCATTCATTGAGGAATTTTTCCAGGCAAAGCCTCTGGGATGCCTGACTCCCTGAATGTTCAAGCGCAGAAAAGGCTGAAATTGCTGCCCTGCAGTGTTCCCGAAGTTCGTTCAGGGAAATCTTTGATTTGGAAGAGTAAGCCTCCGTTTTAAACCCTCCTTTACTTTGTTCAAATGCGGTCGGAAAAAGCGTCGCACAGTGAGCTTCTCTCAGATGGCAAAAACTTGCCTTTTACCGCAACTACAAGTTTTACGGATGATCCGACAGGGGACTTCGTACCTGGTTTCGGTTCCTGTCTGATGATATCACCAGCCATAACCCCTATGGGTAAAACCACCTTTTGTTCGACAACCTCTCCTGCTGTAAGCCCGGCTTCTTCCAGAATTTTAATGGCTTTCTTAAGGGACTGTTTTACAACATTCGGAACTTCCACGTTTCCGGCAACAGTTCCGGGCTCTACCATGGTTTCTGGCCCTTCAGCGCTTTCTTTTACTTCCAGTACCTCTTCGAGCAAGTCAATTGCCCCGCTAATGCGAAGGAGAGTCTCTTTCAGAGTTTTTTTCCGGTCTTCAAGTTCTGCAAGCTTTAATTCGATGTCTTTGAGGATTTTCTGCCCTGATTCATATTCTGCCCTGAGTTCAGTTAAACGCTGTTCAAGTTTTACTTCCATATTCCTGGATACCCCTTATGGTTATTTATTTCAATTTTATTCAATCTTTTTAACTTTATTCGAAATATTTCACTTTATCAGGAATTATTTATATTATCAGGAATTTTCTGTTCTATTCGGACCTGGTCTTTTTAATTCAAACAAGCCTCAGTAGACTATTTTACATTATATTTTTGTATTTATTGCCTGGTTTTACCTTTTTGGCTTTATTACCTGGTTTTAATTTTTTAGCTTTATTGATTGTTTTATTATTATTTTCTTTTATAGCAGATACTTTTTAGCTCTCTGTACATTTCCAGCCCAATACATTTTAAGTTTTATATTTTTACATGCAATCGGATTGAAAAAGTAAAATTTCTGGAGTAAAGGAAAAAATCTCTCTGAATTCAAAATGGAAAAAGAACGATTTTTCTGGAGTCATTATCGACTTATTGTCCGATCTCCAATTAAAAATTCTTTTATGAAAAAATATCTTTTACAAAAAGTACAGGATCACAGGCAGTAAGATAACTCCCATTGCATGGGATTTCCTGACATTCATAAAGGAAGAGAGCATTCCTATTGGGGTCGATATCACAAAAATGAAAAAACCAAAAAGTCCTGTGAAAAGATAAACCATTACTCCAAGCCCAATAAGAACACCTGTACAAAGTTTGCTGTAATCAACTTTCTTTAGGAACAAATGAGCATTGTTACCTAGCCAGATCGTCGAAAAGTATGAAAACAGTGCAGTTAAGACCATAGCAGCAAAAAAGAGTAGCAGTACCGGAAAATCAAGTATATTTGTCTCCAGAACATCTTCTACGGCAACCATTGCTCCACTTCGTGTCCTCCCGATCACCACAAAAGCTACAAGCCCGAAAATTGCATTTGAAGTGTTTACTCCGGAATTTGAAATTATGAATTCTTTTGAGCTCTCAAGAGTTGAAGGATTACTGGCATAAGGGTCGGAATAAAGAGAGGTTCTTAACTTTCCGGGCTCTGGATCAGAGGTTTTTTTCTTAAGCGGAATCCTGTCAAAATCAACTTTTGCGACAAGGCCTGTAAGGAGTGCAGCAATCGCTGATGAGAGGCCTGGCAGCCATGCCACAAGCGAACCTGCTGCACTGCCTGTAAGGATTCCTCTAAAAATTCTTTTTCGAGAAAGCTTGAGTGCCGACACTGACTCTTCGGGAATTTTTGAGCTTGTAAGAAGGCTTATAATTAGCTGGGAAGCCCCGAAAAGCCCGCTCAGAAGAGGCAGGAGTATGGAAGGCTCTCCAAAATTAACAACCGGAACCATAAGGGATTCCCTATCAAAAGCGAAGAGCCCAAGTATGCCTGTGATTAAAAACAAAATCAGGGCAAAAACTTTGTACTTATATTTTGCAAATGGGCTTTTCTCCTTTGAATCTTCAACGCTTTCACCTTTTTCACTTGCAAGCATTAAAAAGACAATTGAAATAAGAATCAGTGCCATATGTGCTTCAACATAAGGATAAATGGCCTTAAAGAAAAGCGAAAACGGCAGTACAAAAATCAGGGAAGCAACTACCGAGCCTGCGCTTCCTAGTGCTGAAAGCCGGACTGCTTCAGCTCCTGCTCCGTCAATAAGAAGCCTGTGCCCTGGCAGGACCATTAATGCAGTATCTCCATCCGGTGCCCCTAGAAACACTGAAGGGACCACGTCATGAAAAGTCTGTGAGACAGCATTTGAGAGAATAATCACGGCAATGTAAAAAGGTGAAAGCCCTTTTTCAGCCAGGAAAGGGGTAAGGGCTATAAGGGCAAGCGCAAAATTATTGTTATGTACTCCAGGCAGGAGCCCTGAGATTATGCCAAGCAGGTAACCTCCTAAAACTGACAAAAAAAGTAAAATTAATGAGACATTTTCCACCCGGCTAACCCTCTGAAACTTAATTGAATTTTGTGAATTTCATTCAAATTTTTGTAAGACACACCAGAGAGTATAACTATAACTACATAAAAATATTTCTGTTATGTTTTGACTTAACTATCTTTTACCTACTTAACTACCTTTTGAGCCTATCCAAAAAGTGATTAACTCTTATATTATATACTTACTGTTACTTTTCGATACGTATTATTTACTTTTCGGATAGGCTTTTAATCAATCTTCAGGCGAATGAATTAACCGAACTCTTTGAATTGCTATACTTAACTTCCTTGTATCATTATTCTTTAGCTCCGGAAAGTCACATGGTCTTTCGGTGCCTTCAGGTACATTTAAAAGAATGACATTCTTTCCCTGATTTAAGGTAACAGGAATATTTACTGTGCTTAAATTAGTGCTGATATTTTGTTTACTCTGGAGAGTTTTGCCATTATAAACCTCGAGCGTCTTTGGTGAATGTAAGCTGCATGCGTTGAGTTTTAATACTGCATTTTCAGCAACGCCTGAATAAACCGATAACGTAGCCTTGTTTGATATCCACCTGGTCATTGTGCCGTCCCAATTTTCCAGGCGGTTCCATCCTTTACCTAAAAGCATAAAGGGCTGAATTGTTTCATCTGGAACACGGTAAACAATAAGCCCGTCTTCATCGTATACATCAGGTTCAGTTTTAAGGGTCTTATTCAGCAAATTGGTTACAAACTCGAGCTGATCACTGGACAACTGGTTTTTGTGGACAATAACATACCTTATATTATTGGCATTCAGGACAGACGTGCCTATATCAGTAACATCTTCCTTTAAAATATCTTTAGTTCCCAAGGAATAATACTGTAATTCTTTAATGAACGGAGTCTTTCTTTGAAAGTCACCAACGTTAGCTGGATACCTTGCTGAATATCCACCTACGAGAGCTTTATTGTGGACTGTCTGATAGTACAAATCCTGAAAAGCCATATATCCTGCGTTAGAGTTTTGCGGGATTTCGAGAATCGCATAGTTATCCTTATCGTTACTAATTTTATAATAAAAGTCAGGAACACTTACCTGTGTGGTCGGATACGGAATAGATAGGTATTCAAAAACCAGCAGAAAACCTACTATTGTAAAGATAAGCTTTTTTCTATCGGGCTTATACTTCAGTAATTCCGAAAAACCATACCCTGCCAGAACGGAGTACCCAAGGGTTGCGATAACAAAAAACCTGCCAACTGTCCTGCAGTTTTTCAGGAAAGGAATTGTGTTGTATAGTATCTGATATGGAAGTGGAATTTTCAGATTGGAATCCGTGAAAGCAACCGCTCCGTTGAAGTGTAATATGGGCCCTAAACTAATTATCGTAAAGAAAAACGTAGTTACGAACCAGAACTTTATGTCAGGTTTTCTCCTTGATTTCAAGAGTGCAAGGATTGAAAGTCCGAGAACAATATACCCTATAAAGTTCACCCGTTCAGCAGGCCAGCTTGGTATATTCGAATATAAGTCTAAGGTAAACTGACCTAGCAACGGATGTAAATGAGAAGGCAGGAAAAAGCTCATCAAATCGTTTGATAATTTGGGAATTTCATTTATGTTTGGCCTTAGGAAGTTTTGTTTTGAAAGAGCAATAAGTATCTCATTAATGGTCAAAGGCAGTACTCCGAGAAAAGCGACCCCGCCAAAAAATAAATATTTTATAATTATTTGTTTTACAGAATGAGTAAAGTTATTTCTGGACCTGAGAGTCAGGTAAAAATCATAGAAGAATACTAACCCTGCAAAGATCCCCATAAAGATCAGGTACTGCAGGTCGCTCATTGCTACCAGAATGAAAAAGATTCCTGCAAGGACTGGGTTCTTAATCCCTTCTTCTTTAACTGTTTTCATGAGATACAGCGCACAGAAGGGTATCCACTGAACTGTCGCTGCTCCAAAAAAGTATAGTCCTCTGGAAAAATGGTACGGAGAAAACGCGAATACAATTCCTGCAATAAAGGCAGCATAATTATTATCCGTAAGATATTTTACCAGAAAATACGAACCAACAGCTCCTATTATAAAAGTTAATAGCCATAGTATCGTGTATATGACGTGCAGTTCTAAAAAGGGCGACAGCAATACATATAGCACTTGATTGAAGGCTGATGAAAAGGGCATTGATTCTATGCCATTCGGGTAAAATAGGAGAGAGTCATGCGTCAAAGCCGCTAAATTCGCTTCCTTTATTGCTATTTTTGTGTACCATAAGATCCTCATCCATTGAAACGAATCCGCTCCTGTTCCAGGAATATCGGTTTTTATCTTAAAGAAGACAGGATAAGTAAGAATAATTGTCAAAAGAGTATATGAGATTCCCACCAGAGAATAATCCCGTAAATTGTAAAAATGTTTATTCTTAAAACTTCGGTTTTTTTCCGGGTTAGATGTTTTTCTTATTTCCACGAAATTGTCTCCCGATTTCCTGAATATCTCTTATTCTTTTTTTCGAAATAAATCCCAAATGATATATAAATGTTATTAAATATTATATGTACTTAAAATTGAATATTATTATATGTTAAATGTCACTAAAAATTAAGTGTTATTAAATATTAGATGTTATTAAAAAAATGTTGAAGCCATCTCAAAACCCATTTTCATTTTCACTTATTGGAATTATTCTGGATTGTTTTCACGATATGAAACTCAATAGGTCACTTAAAATGCAGGAACCGGAGAGGCAAACTTTGAGTTTTGGGATGAACTCTTTATTAAAAAATAAATGTTAATAAAAAGTAGATGTTAATAATTATTTTTTGCATAGAACCATAGTCCAAGGAAATGGCCTTCGAACTTCCAGCACATCAAAATAAGTTTCTATTAATTTCACAAACTTTCCTGAACTCCAGTTCTGAACATGCTCAGGATCATTTCCAAAACGTGTCAAATTTTTACCCCGGAAAAAATTCATTGTACGGAAATAGGGTTCGTTAGGCACACTGATAATACAGTAATTTTTGGTTATTCGTCGGATCTCCTGAAGAGCTAAATCCGGTTTTTCGAGGTGTTCCAGTACTTCGGTTGCTATAACAAGATCGAAACTGTTTTCTTTAAACGAAATTTCACATATGCTGCCTGAACAAAAATCACACTCTGGATTTTTCTCCTTTGCAATTCTCAGAGCATTTCTGGAAATATCAACGCCTGTTATTTTTGGATAATTAAGGCAGTTTATTACAAATCCTTCTCCACAGCCTATATCAATAACATTATTTATATTTTCTAAATGATTGGCAGTTTCCTTTAAGTTTTTCATAAAATTGGATATCACTATACCCATAAGCGGATTTTTGGAGTTGTATTTTTTGTAATTTCTACTCTGGTTCTGGTCCATTTAGCCCCACCTATTTAAAATGCGTTTTTAATTTTATTTCTTCTTATATTCAGTTTTAATTTTTTATTCTTAATAGCCCGATTATTTAGAATTTGTGTCAACTGCTTTGACTTTATTTTCAATGTCCTTTTTCGATATCTTTTCTTAATATCCATTCTTAATATTCGTTTTCAATAACCTTTTCAATAACTGTTTTCAATAACCTTTTCAATAACTGTTTTCAACAACTGTTTTCAATAACCGTTTTCAATAACTATTTTCAATAACTATTTTCAATAACCGTTTTCA
>NZ_LZPK01000381.1:0-5669 GCF_001729375.1 Methanosarcina sp. A14
AATGGAACTGGGACTTTGGTGATGGTTCCACATCTACCGATGCAAACCCAGCACATACCTATGCTGTTGCAGGAACTTATACAGTTAACCTGACTGTAAGCAATGCAGATGGTTCTGATACCATAGGTAAGGCAATAACCGTTACTGGAACATCTGCTTCGCCAACAGCAAGATTTACATTGGCACCTCAGATTGGGCGTTCTCCTCTCACGGTTAAATTCACAGATAAATCTGTCAATGCAGCCTCAATAAAGTGGGACTTTGGCGATGGAACTACCTCTACCGAATCAAACCCAAGTCACACCTACACAACAGGATTCTACATTGTGAGATTAACTGCAACCAATGGCGACAAATCAAGTACTACAGCCAATATAGTAATAGTTGGAAGATGAGTCACCAGTCATGAAACTGAAGACCAGTGATAGCAATGGAATGACTGCAATAAAACCAGTGGAAGTTCCAGTTGCTTGTCTCAGTACCAGCTAACAACTGGAAAAACAGGAATAATGGGCTGGCTCACCAATAGGAGAGCATGAACAGCCCTACTTCCTGGCACTGGAACCTAGTAATGGAACGATTTTAACCATCCAGAATCTAAGGAGGTGTATTTAACTCTGAAAGTGAGAAGTCTTCTCCTTCAAAACCGAGCCTTGAGGCAAAGGATTCAGAGAGGAGTAATTCACACTGGAAAATATGGCTTATCTGACTGTAAAAAATAATGGTGACAATATACAAAATGATGCAGAACTTTATCTGTATTCTCAAAAAGCAATGGCAGGGAGGCTATGTCTGCCAGATAGGGTAAACCCAACCTATTGAGAAAGGTGGACTTAGAGTTCAGAGAGTAAACTATCATTCAGCTAAAGACCAGGGTTTTTATGCTTCTTCCTATAAACCAAAAAGTCTCCCTGCTAATTGTTAGATTTACAAGTGGGCTAGTTCATAAGGTTTGCCCATAGATGGATTTAGTTGTTTTTGCAATATTTTTCCAAGTAAAAGATTCTGCATATTCTTTAATTTTAAAAGTATCCCAGTTTTTATTTAGTGCTAACATTATAGTTTTTTCCAGTGCTTCTGAACTTGCAGGTTCGCATAATAATCCATAATCTTCAGAGGCTATAATCTCAGGAACTCCACCTACTTTTGTTCCTATAAACGGTTTTCCACACCCTATCGCTTCAAACATAACAATAGGATTTCCTTCTCCAAGGCTTGGTAGGACAAAGAAATCACTGGTGTTTATGTAAATAGGAATCTCATCATCAGGGATCCATCCCACCAATTTTATATAGTCTTCGAGTTTGAAGTCTTTTATCTGTTGTTCCAGAGTCTCTAATAGATAGCCTTTCCCTGCAATGATACAGTAAATGTCAGATCTGGTTTTTGCAATATTGCCAATTGCTTCAATAAGGTATTTGTGACCTTTTATATCGATTAAATTTGAGATATTAAAGATCACCTTTTTATTCACAGGAACTCCAAGCATAGCCCGGCATTCATCAGTATCCCTTGGGAAAAAAAAGGCTGAATCATAGCCGTTTGGAATTACAACTAGTTTATTAGAGTACTGTGGAAAAGTCTTGGAGATAATGTCTTTTTGTTTATTTGAAACTAAAATCATTGTGTCTACATTTTTTAAAACAAAGTTAAAAAAAGGTTTATATTTTTTCACGAATTCTTCTGTATTTGAGTAATGAAATGTGACAATTAACTTTCTACCTGCGATTTTTGATGCAATGGAGGCGGTAATTGAGGAAATAAAACTGAAGATCCCGCCCGATGTTTGATCATGGATTATTTCGTACTTTTTTTTGTTGGATAAAATCTCAAAAAACAATCCAAAGGTACGCCGATAGACCTTCTCGATATTCGTGGTCTTTGCGTTATCTTCATTTGTATAGTAATTGTACAATAATATTTCACTATCTTCAACAGACAAATTTTCAATTAATTTCCTGGTATGTGTAGAAACCCCACCTGAGGAAGCTACAGATCCACACATTAAAACTCTTACGATTTTGCCACCCCCACTTTTTCTAAATACGTTGCCATGGACAGCATCATCCAAGCTGCTCCCCATCGCATATAGGGAATTTTATTTGTTAAAACCCGGTTTTTCTGGTAGAAAAAGTATCCAGAGTTGTCCTGCATATTAAAAATTGTCCATTCCAAAATCTTCCTTGCAAATTCAAGAAATTCTGGATCAAACATGCTTAACTTACTAAAAGTAATTATGCCTTGAGCTTGGTTATGTATATCTGTAGGGTACATTTGGGGATATCGGTAATAACATCTGCCGTCATCTAAAAACTGTTTTTTCCTGTAAAAATTTACACCTCTCTTGATTGAGTCTATTAGCCGGTCCTGTTCTTTTGGTTCAGCAAAGGAGAGGTACTCAACCAGAGAATCTATTATAAAGCCCTGATGAAAATCCGTTTGACGCCTTATCTTTCCACTTTTATATTTGGTGTAGATCCAGCAACCATCTGAATCCTGGGTACGTATTAAAAATTCGGAAAGCTTGCACGCTACCGTTCTCATCTCAGCATCGTCAAACAGAGGCATTAACTTGCATATAGCGGTCAGACCTTTAGCAGAAGCATCTGTTACGATTTTATCTTCACTTAAAGTATCGTACTGCAGGTAATAAAGACCATCATCGGTTTTTCTCAGTAGATCTTTTATTAAGAAATCACAGGCGCTTTTCCCAATATCTTTTAACGCCTCATCCTTAAAAATCAAGTAACTGTCAACCATTGCTTTGATCACATTTGATGTTGTGATAATATCAGGTATTTCTGGAGTTAATATGTCCCCATCAAAGCCCCTGTGGTAAAAATAGTGTCCTGCCCAGCAATCAAACCCATACTTTTGTTTGAGAGACTTATTTTTTAAAAAATTGCTGCATTCAAACAGATCCTCTTTATACCGTTGATCGTTTGTTAAAGAATAAATTTTTGAAAATGATTGGGCAAAAAGGGACATCCCTTTTACATCTAGCCCTTTTTCAACACCTATAATTGGCCTGATGTTTAAGATAGAGTACTTATTCAATTGAGTTACCAGTATCTCCAGTAGCTGAGAGCTCGAACAGAATTTGTTTACTATTTTACTGTTTAGTGCATCATAAGGGTCCCATCCATAGTACTCTTCACTTTTTACCCAGTCATAAAGCGATTTCATGGAGTTATCTACAATTACATCGAAGGTCATAAGTTAACCCCCCAGTTTGACTTATAACGCATTAATTGTTACAGCAATTCTGTTGCTTGCACTTTTATTTCCAAATAATCCATTAATTGTTGCAGCAATTCTGTTGCTTGCACTCCCATCCCCAAATCTATTCCGATGCTCCTTGGCCAAAGGCATAAATTCATTCACTGCTTCTATAATCTTATTTTTATTGGAACCAACTAGTACATTCCATCCATCTCTAATGGTCTCAATCCACTCTGTGTTTTCCCTAAGTGTAACGCACGGCACTTTCAAAATATATGCTTCTTTCTGAACGCCTCCGGAGTCGGTTAGAATCATCTTAGCATGATTCATGAGTTTTATGAAATCAAGGAACCCTAGAGGTTTTGTTAACGTAACAGAGGAGCTTAAGCTCTCATATAACCCATAACTTCTAAGCAGTTTTTCAGTTCGTGGGTGAACAGGAAAAATGATGTTTTCGTCCAGTCCTTGAAAAGCTTCAATAATATTTTGAAGGTTTTCTATATTATCAGTATTACTTGCTCTATGGATTGTAGCAACTAGATAGTCCCTGTTTTTTAGGTTAAGATCGGTTAAGATTGAAGATTTTGCTTCTGCAATCTCCTTATTAAGAAGAAGAGAATCAACCATAACATCACCAGTTAAATACACATTTTCAGTGATTCCTTCTTCTCTCAGGTTGTCAACTGCATTCTGAGTTGGACAAAACAAGATGTTTGAGCAATGATCTGTCAAAATGCGATTGATCTCTTCAGGCATGGATCTATCAAAGCTTCTTAACCCAGATTCTACATGTGCATTTTTTATTCCAAGCTTTGATGCAGCCAAAGCTCCTGCAAGTGTTGAATTAGTATCCCCATAAGTCAGCACAAGATCAGGTTTTTCAATTAGAAGAACTTCTTCTAATTTTCGGAGCATTTCTCCTGTTTGTTGACCATGTGAGCCAGAACCTACACCAAGATAATAGTTCGGTTCAGGAATACCTAATTCCTCAAAGAATACCTTATTCATTTCATAGTCGTAATGCTGGCCAGTATGAATCAAACATTCTTCGTTAGTTTTTCTTAATTCTCTTGAAACCACAGAAGCTTTCACGAACTGAGGTCTAACACCTACAACACTTGCGATCTTCATAGCAGATCACCCTGCAGTATGATGGCACTACCCTCTCTTTTAGAATATTTTTTCCCATCTCTTATTTTATTTTGACTTTTAGGATAATTACCAATAAAAGAAGCCAGAAATTTGGTAGCATCGATCTTGTCAGCCAGGAGCTGATCTCTTTTCTCTTTCCATTTATTTTTTAAATCAGGTTCCTGAATAAGTTCTACTGCGTTTGCAATTGCTTTTTCAGGTTCACTGAAGCTGAAAATAAGATGATACTTATTTTCAAGTTCAATGAAATTGCCCATATCTTTCTTGCCTACAAAAGAATTAAACCTGATAACTGGAGTTCCCAAGACTGCGGACTCAGTAGTTATTGTCTGGGTATCTGCCACAACAAGTTTTGCATAATACAAGATATCGTGAATGCGAGATTTCGGTATTTTCAGTAGATACTTATTAAAATCATCTGGCAATTTTATTTCGGACGAGATAAACACACGTGCATGCTTGCTCAGTTCATTAACCAGAAGCCTTTTTTGATCAATGGAAAACCCGTTTATGCCAAAATCATGTACAGCGTCAAATGCATTGAAACGTAAAAGCACGTAATCTTCATCTTGACCTATCCCAAGGAAATCATAGATTTTTACATCAGGCACAAAATAGTTTTTATGTAAATAAGCAATTTCTTTAAAGCTGTTAAATTTGATGTGTTTTGGACCTAGGTCTATGGTAAATGATGAAGGGGTGAGAACTACATCTACAAAAGGCTTAAAGAGCATGAACTGAAAAGGTGTAGGTTCAGAGTCATTAAAAATTATGCATTTTTTACGCAGTAATTGTGATGTATACGCTGAGTAAACTCCCATTCCAACCAACAAATCAGGCTTTTCCTTTCGGAGAAAATTATATGCTGTTAGCACATTGAAAGGTAGAGACAGGATTTTTCCATATTTTGAATCAGGTACATTGGCATATACAAAATACTCAAAACCTATTTCATCTAATAAGTTGACTGTATCTCCATAATTTCTTGCCAAAATAATGGCTTGATGCCCGCTGAGTTCTAAGGATTTTATAACATTTTTGTATAAGTGAACATGCGCGGGTGTATTTATAAAAAATGCAATCCTCAAAAATATACCCCCAAAATATACTTCCCCAAAATTTTATATTTAAACATGTTTCTTCAAGACCATTAGGAGTTACGCAGTTGGCTCCTAGCATATTGTTTTTTCCAAACTTTCAAATATTTGAATTAATTTAACGTGTATTGGGGATTCCTTAAGTATTCTGTCACTGCCACTCTTCTAATTTTCATAGCACTTTCAAACCAGGATATT